>JAYVPE010000697.1:0-3233 GCA_043757575.1 Pirellula sp. | reverse complement strand
CTGAGTGGCGAGCTGAAAGTGCCGACATAGGCAATTAGTGGCGAACTGGCTTCACCGGTTTGTGAGTGTAGGAATTCGGTAAGGAGTGGAGTCGTACTCGCAAATGCAACAGAATGTCTCAAAAACGAACGCCGCGAAAAACCGTGCAGAGTCATTGCGAAAAACCGCCTAACTTAGCAGCTTTCTCCAACTGCTTGCGAACGAATCTGGCGGCACTTCCGGCAACTTGAGGTCCTGCACCAGCGACACTGTGGTTGCCACCCTCGACGATAACCAGCTCCGTTTGGACGCCCACTTTCTTCAATCGCTCATTCATGTTTTGCGCATGCTTCAGAGGAACGATGTCGTCATTGTCGCCATGCACCTGCATGATTGGCGGATCATCGACGCTGGCGAAGCTTATCGGTGATACATCGAACTTAGCCTTGGAATCCATCTCGTCGGCAGGAGTTCCTGGTTCGTAGCCGAGTAACTGTCGATAGGCTGGATGCTTATGCTCTATTTCATTGAGCAGCGACCAATCCGTAGGGCCAGCGAAGCTCACGGCGCACGCCACACGCGATGAAATTTTCTTAACTGGATCACTTGAGTTCGGGTCCGCAGAATCATCATGCAGCGCAACCCATAACGTCAGATGTCCACCTGCGGATCCGCCTGTAACTCCAATCCGCTGGGCATCCATGTTCCACTTTGCAGCATTGAATCGAACGAACTGAATCGCGCGAAGACAGTCGTTCACTTGCGCCGGATGTGGGGCAACGTCGGTAAATCGGTACTCGATGGAAACCACAGAACACCATCCATCTCGAACAGCATCGGTTAGCCAACTCGGAACGCTATTTTTGGATCCACATCTCCAACCACCACCGTGGATATGAACCATCACCGGCACGAGATTGTCCGACTTGGCCAAGTAGACGTCCAGCTTTTGCGACGGACTAGCGTCGCCGTAAGCGACGTCGCTATAAGTCGCAACTACCTTCTCCGACTGCGAGAATACCAATGGAGACGCGGACGCAAAAAAGAATATCCCGATTATGGCCAGCATGGTCGAATGTTTCAGTACTTTCATCGTGGACCCTTCTTGGATTGGATGTTCTCGTAATAGAACAAGGTAAAGATTTTAACATGGACTTGCATCTTCTATCGGGCAGATTGCCCATCGGTTGGGCATCAATGCTGAAGACGCAAGCACCCGTCATGTCCAAATCAACGGATACAAGGCTCGAATATAGCACGTAGTCGCAATGAATATTCGTCAGCGAATTCAGCTACAGGAGAAAAACACATCGTGGAGGCGGATTTTAAGTTTTCTAGACTGCCTTTAGAGATCGCCAATAGTTTGACATGCTTTCTAAAATCTGCGAAGATGGTGCTTGGCACGACAAATGCTTTTCTTTTTTCAATGGCTTTCTAGACTTCAGTTTTTTAATAATCACCCCTCGCATTCCCAAGATTGCGATAGGATCAGCAGGAAATCGCAAGCGAACGCGTTGCGTTTCGTGCTCCAAATTTCCATTTGATTTGTTGATCTGGCAAAGTGGATGATGTTCCTCTCATTTTCATGTAGAGGTTTCTTTTTTGTTTTCCGAATGAGGGTTTGTGCTGTGCGATCTAAAAAACTTGGATTTACGTTAGTGGAACTGTTGGTCGTGATTGCGATTATAGGGATTCTTGTCGGGCTATTGCTTCCTGCGGTTCAGGCAGCGCGCGAAGCAGCCCGTCGTATGCAGTGTTCGAACAACCTAAAGCAATTGGGTTTGGCCATGCACAACTATGAGGGAGCGTTTAAAAGGCTTCCCGCCAGCCGGATGAGTCTTGGCTTTTGCCAAGTCGCAAATGCCACCAATGTGCCGGACCCGCTCACTAAAAATGGACAGGGGCTAGTGGGGCTTTTGCCGTTCATCGAGCAAGGGTCCCTTTATAACCTTTTTGATCAACGGGCAGCGCTTGGAAATTATCGAACACTTGGTGGCCCTCTTCCAACCGGTTTAGACGCGATCGTTTCCGGAAATGCGTCTCGATCCTCAACTGTGATTCCTGGTCTAATTTGCCCTTCCGATTCAGGAACCCCCACCGCGACCTTTAGCAATTTTTACAGCCCAGATTTGGGTGTGAACACTACACTGTTATACGCGAAGACTTGTTATGATTTTTTAACTCCTGCTTTGTCGCTCAGGTTCTTCAACTACCATCGAAGCCTGACGACGGACACCCGCTACCTGTTCGGCGAGAACAGCTATTGTCGCTTCGCGGAATGTACCGATGGCTTGAGTAACACCATTGCAATGGCGGAGCAAACGCTGGAAACGTTCAACGGCCGTACATCCGGCTGGTCTTTTGCTGGCTGGGTTTCTGTTGGGGTCGATCCTGTTGGAGCTTTCAATGTGACTTTTCCAGCCAGAGGTCTGAACGTGTGGAACTACAGTAACAATCCCAGCCCTCTGAACAAAGTGGTGGGTCGACGTGCATCCTGGTACAACTCAGCTAGCTTGCACACCGGTGGCGTTCAAATGCTCCATGGTGATGGCTCCGTTCGATTTGTCTCCCAATCGACCGATCTTGCGAACTTGACATTTCTTTGCCGAATGAGTGATGGTCAAGTGGCTCGTGTCGAAGAATAAATCTCAGGTGGGATAATGCTGTCAGATGGCCTAAGAATAAGTACTTGGCTGAACCGCAGGCGATAACCTCGAATCGCTAAGACGCCGCCTTAAGTTCCTCTCATTCCCAATACGGAGTTTGGGGACGAGGCCGAATTCCCCATTTTATATATATTTGACTGGAGTTGTTCGATGAATGTAACTGCGCGGATGGTGGTGCTGGTAAGCATTATTGGATTGATAACAGGGTGTGGGGACGGACTAAACCGTGTGCCGATTACGGGATTGCTTACGGCACAGGGTAGTCCACTAGCAGGTGCCAGTGTCCAGATGTTTCCTGTCGCTGGCACGCCGGGTGAAGGAGCGATTGGTTTGTCTGATTCCAACGGCAAATTTCAGGTCATTAGCTCGCGACAATCGGATACCGGTGTACCTCCAGGAAAATATACGGTTCGTGTCAGTCTTTTGATGGACCGCAACGGGACTATTTTGCCTGCCGATGCGATTCAAGCAGACTTCCCAAATGCGGTTGAATCGATTCCGTCCCCCTACTGTACTGCCAATTCTCCAATTGAAGTTACGATCGCTCAAACTGGCGGTGAAGTAAAAATTGACATACCTGTAAAGTTG
>JAYVPE010000696.1:0-3239 GCA_043757575.1 Pirellula sp. | reverse complement strand
CTCCACTACATTCGCAGTCTTGATCTAACCCCTACTGTAGAGGAACAACAATTGCGCAAACCAAAACCCGTGTCAATACCGAATTTTTAACAGTCCAGCGTTAGCCCAATGCCTGCGATTAGCACCGAAAGGTGCATGTTCGTAATCCGCACATACACGGACGCTCACCAAAGCTTATGCCTCCTGGCAAGTTGCTTTATTCATTCATTTGCCTTAGCGTCGTTGGGGGACCGGAAGCGCAGGAAGGTTCGGCAAAGGAATGTTTGTGGTGGATGCATTCGGGATAACATTTGAAAAACTGGGATATATTGGACTCGCAATGGACGGCTGCATCCCTGGGTTTGCTGGAAAGTGATGTGTGTTGCTATTCATCGGCGGCAGACCTGGAAGATTGCCCCATGACTCCGGAAAAGATAAGCCTGATGCATCGTTTTCCAATAGCTGCAGCCGTAGATCAATCAACTTGTCCTGAGATTCGTCACGTTTTGAGAGCTGATTCTTTAGTTGTTCGACTTGTTTTTCAAGTCGCTCCACATGATCTCGGCGCGACTTTTGGTCCGCTTGAAACTCAGACTTCAGATACGCTCCGATCAGCTCTTTGGCCTCCTTTCGCTTGGATTCATCCGCGTCAGGTGACTTCAATTGCGAAACTGCACTTTGAACTTTTTGCCTGGTTTCGTTGATCTGATCGAACTCTTCTTTGGATAATTGCGTGCCTGGTTCTTTTTCGATTCGTTCGATACGTCCGTCCTTGTTTACGACGGTGAATCCAGGTGATCCGTGGCCGACCATTGCTGGCATCAGACCCGGATATCCACCTGGAGAGGAAAATCCACCTGGAGAGGAAAATCCACCTCCTGGACTCGAAAATCCACCACTTGGACCCCCAAATCCACCTGGATGGGAAATTCCACCTCCGACGGAAATTGCTGCTGGAAGGGAAGGTTGCATTGGATTACCACCTGCATGGATTGGGGGCCCGATAGCCAGGGAAGGGCCCCCTGTGCCAGTGCTTGGTTGGCGGTTCGGCTCTCTTCCACTTTGTCCAAATACTTGAATGCCACCTGCGGCGCCAGCGGCAAGTACGGTACTAGCGAGTAGGTAAATTGCGAATTTCCGTTTCATGATTATTCTCCAAAGGTAGTAAAGGTCAGAACGTTGATTTCTCTGGGGTGTGGATTGGCTGAGCCCGCGGCTGCGCCGGTTAAACATTAACGAGCAATGACAGGCTGAGAGCCCATCGCACTCTGGGATTCGAGGACCTGTATTTGCCATTCGATGGATTGCACTTCGCGGTCAAAGTCTCGTTCCATAGAGCTGAGCGGCAACGGTGTAAAGGGTTGTAGCGACAGGAGCTCTAGCTCGATCTGATGGATGTCCGATTGGAATTGCATGTCTTCGCGGATTGAGTTGCTCCATTGTTCGGCTAGCGATCGAGTACTCGGTGTTGGCTTATCGAATGGTTGTCGATCTTTAGGCAAATAGAACTGCAAAAACAAGAGCACTGCCACCAATGCACCGAGCAAAGCAGGGATTCCGAAAGCGATGGACCGTTTCGTCCAAAGACTCATCGCCGGCCAGAGCAAAATAGAAACTCTCCTTTTTCGCTTCGCCAGCGAGAGTCCGCCGCTTTGTAACGCGGCAAGCAACCCCTCGATCTCTATTTCGACGTTATGCATTGTGTCAAACCGCTTGGCCGGATCTTTGGCCAACAAGCGATCGATTAGTATGACGACTTCGTGTGGTACATTTTCGTTTATTTGTTCGATAGATCGGTGCTCTTCATTGCAAATACGATGCAGCACACCCATCGCGCCCGTTGCACGAAACGGTGGCCGCCCCGTCAACATAAAATACATGACGCTGCCTAAACTAAACTGGTCGCTCCGAGTGTCAATCGCGTCGCCACGAGCTTGTTCGGGTGACATGTAGTGTGGTGTACCTGCAACCACTCCGGTTCTTGTTAACGACGCATCATCGACAGCTCTGGCCAATCCGAAGTCGCTCAGGATCACTCTGTCGACATTTTCCTCAAGTAAAATATTGGCAGGCTTTACGTCGCGATGAACGAGTCCTTGATCGTGAGCCGCAGCAAGTCCCGATGCCGTTTGCTTGGCTATTCGTAGTGTATCCGTCAACGGCAACATTCCACATCGATCTACCTTCGCTTGCAGGGAGAGGCCGGAAACGCATTGCATCACAAGATAAGGAAGTTTTCCTTCCGATTCGACATTGTAAATGGGGATGACGTTGGGATGAAGAACAGCCGCGGCCGCTTGCGCCTCGCGTGCAAAACGCTTTCTGGCTGATGCACTATTTGCGAGATGTGCTGCCAAAATCTTGATTGCGACAACGCGATGCAGTTCGGTATCGTGTGCTTTAAGAACGATCCCCATACCACCGGTTCCTATCACTCGTTCTACTTCATAGCGACCGAGGCGACCTAGCAATTCAGGATGACTGGGTGCGTCCAAAAACGACAGCATCACCGTCTCAAATTCGACTCGTGAATCGTCCGGCATCTCAGATGCAATCTCGACCGAAACAGAGCTCAGTGTCGAATTCGAGTTGGCAACTGGCAACTCGCTTTCCAGCCACGATTCTTTTGCCTCGCCCCACCATGGAATATCCATGGGCGAGCCCTTTTCTAGTTTTGATTGGCAAGCATCACAATACTCGACGTGGGCCATTGCCTCTGCGTAATGCGTACTCTGTTCACTGCCAAGGAGCACTAACTCCCAATGTTGGTACGAGCATTGTTTGGTCGAAGTTTTTTTTGCGTTGGAGTTAGAATGCATCGTTATGCTCCCACTGTTCTACGATCGATTTGATGCGAGCGGTAATTCGGCTTCGGGCTATGTAAATGGCGCCTTGAGATATCCCTAAACTCAAAGCAACCGATTCAATGGATTCACTCAGGACGCTTGTCCTCCAAAACGCCTCCCAACTGCTCTTGCTAAAAGATGCTCGTACGTGTGCCGCGGCCAACCGAAACATCTCGCGGCGGTAGTCCAATTCCAACGCATCTTGTTGCTGAGGCGTGGTGTTGATTTGTGACATGGCAATGAAGTCCGATGTCCGTCCCGAACCGCGGTCCTTAGAATGCTTGGCGACCCAATTAATAAGCTGGTTTCGGGCGATCCGAAATAACCAAGCCCGGAATTTGCCTCGTTCCCGATCAGGTTGCCATCGATCGACTGCTTTGGCGACCGAGATAAAAACATTTTGAGCAATTTCCC
>JAYVPE010000695.1:0-3240 GCA_043757575.1 Pirellula sp. | reverse complement strand
TGCCATCGGTTATGGAACTGAGCCCCTTGTTCCCTTTGATTCCATTCGGATTCCAACCAGGCTCGTCGTTGGTCCCGTCTCCAAAAGCGTTATAGTTTGCACCGTAGCTTGAAGCCGTTCCAAAGTTTTGCACATTTAATCTCGTCGCTTGTGATTTATTGCCGACAATCGAGGGGTCCGATGGGCAAATGTAGCTCGGTATGCTTGTTGTGTATGCTTTTGGCACAGGGGGGACGACCAAAGCAGGCAAAGTCCCACCATTGATCCCTGTACCTCCATCATGAAACGACGGTTGGAGAGCGTTATAAACGTTGGTCTGCTCGATGAACGGAAGCAAGTGGGCAAAAATGGTGTATTGACGGCCAGTATAGGGTCCTGGGGTCTTGGTATTCTGCCAAACATTTGGGTTCACTGTCGTAGTGCCCGTTAGATACGTGGTGCCTTGGGCGTTGATGGCGACAGCGGGTGGCAATTTCTTATAAGTGTCGTGCATATTGTGGGTCGCAAGTCCCAACTGTTTAACGTTGTTGGAACATTGCATCCGACGAGCTGCCTCGCGAGCCGCCTGTACCGCCGGTAAAAGTAGGCCGACCAAAATGCCGATGATGGCAATCACCACCAGCAATTCCACCAAAGTGAATGCGGTTCGATGAAGTGAACGTTTCATAACTGGTTCTCCAAAAAGTAATAGAACAAAAAGCATTGCCGCGCCCTTAGAGGCAATCGTGAGTGACGACGTTGCTGTTCATTCCTTTATAGATCCCTGCAGTAAGAACGCAATAGAAATCAACTTTAACACCATACGAAGGTAAAACGGTAAATGCTTTCCACGGGCTGCTAAACGACACGTCGGTCTTACCATCGTTATCGAGATCGATTCGGGAACCCATTCCGCCAGCAGCTGTTCGTCCAACATACAGATTGCCATCGACGCGCCCCAACAGTGACCGATATCCAGTTTCCGTAACTGCAATGCTCTCGGGTATTGCCTCTGCGTTGGCGAATGCAGTCGAAAATTCATCGTCGAGCCGTATTGCGAACCCGCCGACCTCCGCAGGTGCGGGACGTTCGACAATGGTGCTGTGCCTTGCATGAAACGCCTCCGCGAGATGAAACAGGAGCGAACCATTATAGTTGCTATATTGACTGGCAGTCTGATGCCCGACACGAAGCTCTGCCATAACCTCGAATGAGAGTTGATAGCCGATGTCGACCCACACATGATCAATCGAGATACCGCTCTCGCTGAACTTCCAACGGCCGCCAAGGCCTCGCGGTGAGATGGAAGAGTTGTCTAGGCTCGGTTTCGGCGGGCCAAGCAACTTTGCTGGATGCATGGAACCAAACAACCAATGCAGTCAAACAGGACATTCCGCGAATAATTGAAGAGCAAGTCATTTATCGATCCCAGGTATTCTTGCATTCAAGCAACCGAACTCGCTTTTGTGCTCGAGAGCAGTAATTAGGCAACAAGCCCCCATTCTAGAGTCCAGTTGATGGTCAACGCGGTTGGTAACCATTGGATTCGCTAATAACACCATGCGATGGTAAAATGGTAATTACGTTCAATGGCTACACTATTGTTCCAATACGACAGCGTACGTCGAACCAAAGTGTTTGCAAATTAAGTAAAGTTTGCGTTGGAATAACATTCTCACAATGCGGAAGAAGCAAACGGTGGCAAAATCCAAGTCGAGCGTTCCCTCAACGCAACGTTCGAGCTCACTCGGCCGTGTCGAACGGCCGCTTAGCTTGATAGCGCAAGTTGAACAGGCATTGCGGCAAGCAATTGCAGATGACCTATTCCCGGACGGAAAACTGCCTCCGGAAGTGGAACTCGCTGAACAGTTAGGTGTCGGCCGCGAAACGGTGCGGCTTGCGGCGGAAGTGCTTCAACGCGAAGGGCTCCTTTTCAAAGTGCGCCGTCGAGGAACGTTTACTAGACCTCCTCAAACAACTGGTCAGATTAAGTCCGTCGAATCGAAACGACTAGGCTACCTGCAGACTGACTTTTTGGGTGCCCAAGGTAAGGAAGAAGTTGCGAACCGCGCAATCAGTGGAATGATGCTACAGGGTGCACTGGCTGAAGCGGGTCTAGCCGGTTTCAGCTTGGAAGTTCACCACGCATCGCATACTCGATGGCGCGAGGCGGTGAGTGGTATAATCGAAAACACACGGTTGCGAGGATTGGTTCTTGCCTCATACGCAGAAGAAAAGATGCTCCGCCGACTAACAGCCAGAGATCTGCCAGTCGTTCTCTTAGATGAAGATGTAAATGTGCCACACATCCATTCCGTCCGCGACGACTGTTTTGAGGGTGCTCGAATGGCAGTCTTGCATCTAGCTGAGTTGGGACACCGTCACATCGCTTATGCACACTGGCAGAGAGACGATCAAAATCGATGGAGACCCATGGGGTTTCAACGAGGCCTACAGGATGTCGGACTGCCACACCGAAAGCAAAACGAGATATTGACAGAACTAACGGAAGCTGGCACTAAAAAGCTCATCGATCGGTTTCTTAAGCTGCCTGTACAACCGACTGCTCTTTACTGCTTCAATAATACATTAGCCAATTTTGCTATTGCGGAACTCCATCGTCGTGGCATTCGAGTCCCAAATGACGTAAGCATCGTGGGTGCTGGAGGAGAGGAGACGCCAGGCCTCACATGTCACCAAGTCGATTGGTATTCCATGGGCCGAACGGCAGTTCAAATCATGCTTCGCGCCATTTCAAACCTGGAACAACATAAGCCCGAGCATTACTTATCCCCTCACACCCTGCGATTGGGAACGACGACAGAACGACTTGTCAATAAGGCCATTCCTGCGAAAGCAAAGGCCGCATCGCGGTGTTCGAGCTCGAATCCCTATACATAACTCGTCAGGCTAACCGCAAAAACAATGGCTCTAAGACCACTCGAATTCTCACACCATTTGATTTCCGAGTTTTCCACAAACTAAGGGAAACATCCAACACCAAAACATCCCGCAAACTGGAAATGGCGATTTTGTCAGCATAACTAAATCGCCGATAGGACGCAAAGCTTAGTTCTGATTTAATTATTTCAATCTTCAATTCCCCATGAATAGGGCTTGGTCGGTGGCATGCACCGACGGGGCTTGCCAGCTTCGCTGAGCATAAAAAAAGCCCGGTTGCAATTCTGCAATCGGGCTTTGTTTTAGTTGAAAAATCCGGCAATACCTACTTTCGCACTGGTGGGCACTATCATCGGCTCC
>JAYVPE010000694.1:0-3241 GCA_043757575.1 Pirellula sp. | reverse complement strand
TGTAGATAACGCCACTATCTTCGAATCGAACTTCGACTTTCGTCGGGTGGACGTTGACGTCAACCGTCTTGGGATCCACTTGGACATGGAGGAAGCATATTGGCATGCGACCTACCATTAGCAGTCCCCGATACGCTTCCCCGAGCGCGTGTTGCAATGATCGGTCGCGTATGTATCTGCCGTTTAGGAACAAGTACTGCATGCGATTGTTGCTGCGAGAAACGCTGGGGTCCGCGACATATCCGTGGATAGCAACGTGCTCATCCCGCTGATCAATCGAAATCAAAGAATCTGCAACTTCGTCTCCGAAGAATGCGCGGATGCGTTCAGACCAACGGTCAGTCGGTAGCAAATCATGCAAAACTCGATCATTGTTCGAAAGCACCATTTGGACTTGGGGATACGCGAGGGCAATACGTGTGAACGCTTCTGTAACGTGTCCCATTTCCGTTTGCGGCGTTTTCATAAACTTGCGACGAACTGGCGTGTTGAAGAAGAGATGTCGAATCTCAATGGTCGTGCCAACGGGCCCCGACCGAGGTCGAATCGGCTCCTTCTCTCCTCCTTTAACACTTAATTCGTAGCCGCTGTCGCTGTCTGAAGTTCGACTGCGCAGAGTTAGATGGCTGATTTCCGCAATCGAGGCTAACGCTTCTCCTCGAAAACCGAGCGTCTTCACATCGAACAAATCGTCGCTCGAATGAAGTTTGCTTGTCGCGTGGGGTGCGACAGCAAGTTCTAGCTGATCCGAAGCGATCCCATATCCGTTGTCACTGATCCGGATCAGCTCAATCCCTCCACCCTCGACTACCAACTCGACATGACTAGCGCCAGCGTCAATGCTATTTTCAAGTATCTCCTTGACGACACTTGCAGGCCGTTCAATGACTTCACCAGCGGCAATCTTGTTCACCAAGCCTATAGGCAGTTGTCGAATGGTAGGCATAGCGGATTAATCTAGATCAGATGAGAGGACAAAAGAAACCAAAACGAAGCCAAAAGGCAAATGTTCAGGGTACAGTACCAATGGCCGTTCGAAAAGCCTGTTAACAATGCAAGCAAACAATGCGGGCAGACAATGGCCTTGTCCACGTTTTGAGGCTATAATGACTGAACCGCGTATTTGTGGCCTCCTCTCCAATCATCCCACCTAACATCCTAAGGCAGCCCCTCCCGTGGATCAAAAACCATCGATTCTTTCCCTCGCGCTGATTCCGTTGATTTTCGTCGGTTCGCTCTCACTTATGTCGCAACGGACCATGGCGCAAGAAACGAAAAACGACGTCAAGGAAGACACCGATTCGCTCGCTCGTATTTTCGAGCCTCGCGATTTTGCAGGAATCAGCAAAGTACCGTTAAAGTACCGTTTGCTGAAACCGTTGGACTACCAGCCAGGTAAAAAATACCCATTGATACTGTTGTTACACGGGGCAGGTGAACGTGGCGAGGATAATTTAGTCACTCTCAAACATGCAGCCAAGGACTTTGCTGACATAGAACGTCGCAAGCAATATCCATGCTATGTTGTCGTGCCTCAATGCCCGAAAGAGCAAAAATGGTCGGACGTCGATTGGTCCAAAGAATCGAGTGACCAGCCCAAAAATCCGAGTGAACCCTTGCGATCAGCAAAAGAACTTATCGATGAAATGGTTGAAATGTCTGCGGACCTTCCAATACTATGAAATTTTATCTATGGTTTTTGCTCGTCCTTTGCTTTATCTTCCCGTCTGCGCTTCGCGGCTACTGTCAGACCGAGCCTAGCAAAATCATAGATTTCGCTCGTGACATTGCACCCGTCTTGCAAGACAAATGTGTTACCTGCCACGAAGGGGAAAAAGCAAAAAACGGATTTGATATCTCAGATCGCGATGCATTTCTAGGATTCATCGAACCAGGCGATGCAGTCTCAAGTTCGCTTTGGACTGACTACCTCATACAGCCTTCCAAAGACAAACTGGCGGACAGTCTGGTTATGCCACCCGATGCGCCGTTGAATGCTTCGCAACTGGCGATTTTTAAACTTTGGATTGATGAGGGGGCAAATTGGCCAGAAGGAACGGTCCTTAACTCTCGCGTTAAAGAGTCCCCATTGCCACAGACACAAGGCACCACATCAATGGCCAAAAAGGCGTATCGAGCTATCGGCTATTTTCATCCAGCGATGGTACACTTTCCTATCGCACTCTTTTTCGTTGGGGGAGTATGTGCTTTTCTATCCTATTTCCTGGGGCCCCGATGTCAAACAACTGCGTTTCAATGCTTGGCTTTTGCCGCACTAGCGAGTGTTTTGACTGTAGTTATGGGATGGTCTTTTGCGGATAGTCAAGGCTATCCAGCATGGGACAAGCTGCTTGCAAGCAACGCGACGCATGACGAAGTAAATTTTTTCTACCATCGCTGGTTTGGTACGTTCACATCTGCGCTAAGTCTCGTGTGCGTTGTTCTTGGATTGCTTGCCCGACGTAACAAATCGAACAAGTTGAATCATGTCTGGCGAATCGGTGCGATTGCTTTGGCCGCTCTGGTCGGAATAGTCGGCCATCAAGGTGGCGAATTGGTTTACGGAGACATTTTCGGCAAGGCGGTAGAGCAATTGCTTAGGTAGGAGAATAGGCGCTAGGCCCGTGAACAATTGCACTGGGCGGCAAATCAAAAACCGAGACTAACGCTTGTCGCACTCTACCCAACGTTGAATGAACCGCCATAGCGAGGGATACGATTGGAAGATCGAAGGCGGACTTAAATGAGGATCTTGATTATCTCTCAGTTCCTTGACCGCAATTTGCGTTCTTCGGTCAAACAACTGTTCAATGGTAAATCGCTTTCCGTCTTGAAGCGCCTTAGTCAAATCTTCGAGAATGGAATCAGGCGTTTTACCACGGATCAATGCACACTCGCCCAGTCGGTATCCGTGCTCAACCAACCGGACTGTCCAACGCCAATCTTCAATCGTCGGCGCGGTCACATCTCGACCTGAGCTTGCATCGCTTGCATCGGCTCGAGGTAGATGAACCATGGAACGGACCGGCTCCTCGCTGGACGGCGACGGAGCGCCTTTCGTCTCAGCAGAAAACGTCGTGGGTGGAATGTTCTCAACAGTTTTAGCCAGTGTTGGCCCAGTCCGCTCAAGCGACTTTAAGGGTACTGGTACTGGTACTGGTACGATCTGATTGACCGCTTTGTCCGAAGCAAGAATGCACTGATGCACATACTGCATCAACAAAGCAGGTACTTGTTGTGT
>JAYVPE010000693.1:0-3241 GCA_043757575.1 Pirellula sp. | reverse complement strand
GACCATCGTCGGGAGTTCATGTCGGTTTTGTCCAATAATGTTTTGAATCGACGGGAATATGTGGCTAACCAATGCGCCGTTAGTAATGATCCAAACGTATTGTAATAGGTTTACGCCATTTGTGGCTCAGTCGGGGTATCCGCCGTTTACAAGTCGTTCCATTTCCAATTTCGAATTTCCGGCGGATCTTCTCCAAATTGTTCAATATAGACTCGATGCGCGGCGCGTCGTTCCAGGATCAATTGTTGAACGGTTTTCGATCGCGATGATAATCCGGGCACGCGTTCAATGACATCCAAAACAAGTTTGAAGCGGTCTAGGTCGTTCATTACCAGCATGTCAAACGGCGTGGTTGTGGTGCCCTCCTCTTTGTAACCTCGGACATGCAATTGGTCGTGAAAGGATCGCCGATAGGTTAGGCGATGGATCAGCCACGGGTAACCGTGAAACGCGAATATAGTCGGACAGGAAGCTGGAAAAAATGCATCAAACGCAGAATCGCTCAGTCCATGCGGATGCTGTGACTCCGACTGCAATCGCATCAAGTCGACAATGTTTATTACTCGCACCTTTAGATCGGGGATATATTCACGGATCAAAGATACGGCCGCCAAAGTCTCGGTCGTAGGAACATCGCCACAGCATGCCAAAATAACATCCGGCGAACCATCCGTGTCGTTGGAGGCCCACGGCAGGATCCCAAGACCGGCCTTACAGTGCTTGTAGGCTTCGTCAGGTTTGAACCATTGCAATTCGGGTTGTTTACCGGCAACGATGACGTTGACGTAATTCTTGCTCTGAATGCAGTGTTCCGTCACACAAAGAAGTGTATTGGCGTCTGGCGGTAAATAGACGCGAATGATCTCTGACTTCTTGTTGATTACGTGATCCATGAATCCTGGATCTTGGTGCGAAAAGCCGTTGTGGTCTTGCCTCCAAACGTGAGAAGTCAGTAAGTAGTTGAGAGAAGCGATTGGCCGCCTCCACGGTATTTGCCGACATACTTTCAACCATTTCGCATGTTGATTGAACATGCTGTCGATGATATGTATGAAAGCTTCGTAGCAGTTAAAAAAACCATGCCGGCCAGTCAACAGGTAGCCTTCAAGCCAGCCTTGGCATTGGTGTTCACTGAGGACCTCCATGACGCGCCCATCTGCTGAAACAAACTGTGCGTTCTCAGGAACCGGGTCGACTAGACAGCGGTTTGTCACTTCGAAAATGGCACCCCAACGATTCGATGCGTTTTCATCTGGACTAAATACGCGAAAGTTCCGCGTTTCAAGATTCGCTTTCATTACATCTCTTAAGTATTGTCCCTGGACCTGAGTCGATTCGATGAATTGCTGTCCACGTTCTTCAAACTGAACCCAATAGGATGAGAGCTTGGGAGCAACCAACTCTTTCAAGATTGCACCGCCATTGGCGTGGACATTTGCACTCATTCGCCGATCGCCGGTTGGTGCAATCTCACGTAACTCTGGCATCAATCGACCTTGCTTGTCAAACAATTCGTCCGGACGATAGCTATTCATCCATTCTCGCAGGACGGCCAAGTGCGACGGCGATCTTCCCTCCGCCATCGGCACTTGATGAGATCGCCAAGAGTTCTCTGTTTTCTTCCCATCAATTTCTTTGGGACAAGTCCATCCCTTTGGCGTACGCAAAACAATCATCGGCCAACGAGGGCGTCCTACTTTCCCCTCAACTCTCGCCGCTTGCCAAATCGAATGGATGCGGTCGATGCACACTTCAACGGTTTCGGCCATGGCTGGATGAAGTAGGCTTGGGTCGTCGCCTTCAACAAAAAACGGCTCGTATCCGTAGCCAACTAAGAGCGATTGCAATTCGTCCTCGGGGATGATGGACAGGATCGTGGGATTAGCAATCTTGTACCCATTCAAATGCAAGATGGGTAATACGGCTCCATCGCGAACCGGATTTAAAAATTTGTTGCCATGCCAGCCCGTGGCGAGTGGTCCCGTTTCCGCTTCGCCATCCCCTACGACCGTTGCTGCGATGAGACTGGGATTGTCGAATACTGCCCCGAAAGCATGCGAAAGTGCATAGCCTAATTCACCACCCTCATGGATAGAACCAGGCGTTTCGGGAGCGACGTGCGATGGAATCCCGCCAGGGAAACTGAATTGGCGAAACAGTTTCTGCATGCCTGATTCGTCTTCAGAAATTTCCGGATAGACTTCGGTGTACGTGCCTTCGAGATACGTATTGGCAACGATTCCAGGACCGCCGTGTCCTGGTCCGCAGATATAGATCATGTTCAATTCGTACTTGCGAATAACGCGATTCAAATGGACGTAAATGAAATTCAGGCCAGGTGTTGTACCCCAGTGACCCAATAACCGAGGCTTTACATGCTCCGATTTCAATTCTTGTCGCAACAATGGATTTGCAAGTAAGTAGATTTGTCCTACTGACAGATAGTTTGCGGCCCGCCAATAAGCATCAATGCGTCTAATTGCGTCCGCCGAAAGTCCATCGTTCATAATGTTCCGTTTTTGAAAAGAAGCGGTTCAACAAGTTCGCGAATCACTTGCTGTTCATTGGTTGGAATGCAAAAAATATGAGCTCGACTGTTGTCCGTATGAAGCTGCAATCGATTTTGTAAATTCGCATCCGAATCGATCGCGATCCCTAAAAAGCGCAATCTGTCGACAATACTCTGCCGCACGCCAGGACAGTTTTCGCCGATGCCAGCAGTGAACACAATAGCATCTATGCCCTCAAGGGCCACCATCGCACTACCAATTTCCTTTGCTACCGCACAGCAATACATGTCGACCGCTTCAGCCGCATTTGCCTCGCTCGAGGCGAGCAAAGTCCGCATATCGCTGGAGATCTGAGAGACGCCCACCAAGCCTGACTGCATGTTCAGCAATTGCTCAATTTCACTCACCGATTGCCCTCGATGCAAAAGATAAAGGACGAACCCGGGATCTATGCGACCAGAACGAGTCCCCATCATCAAACCATCCAAGGGGGTCAAACCCATGCTGGTATAACGGCTCTGTCGATTCACCATGCCACACAAACTAGAACCGCTTCCTAGATGACAAACAATGGTTTTACCAATCGTGGCTCGTTCGGAAATGTTTGTCAGTTGGTTTGCGATAGACTGATAGGACAATCCGTGGAAGCCATAGCGACGAATGCCTTGTTCGAAAAAATGGCGAGGGATCGCCAATCGCTTTTCTGACATTGGCAAGGTGGCATGGAACGC
>JAYVPE010000692.1:0-12139 GCA_043757575.1 Pirellula sp. | reverse complement strand
ATCGCTTTGACAATCGACGTGGGCGAAAGATGAGCAATGATGTCACCGAAGGATTGTGCTTTCGATGGCGGTTCAGCGGCGACGAGCCCTCTTGCCAGTGCTTGCGAAGCTTCACCGATTCGTGTGACAGCGAGCGATGCCTGTTGTGCAACTTCTGAAGCATTTTCGTTGATTGATAGCGTCTTTGCTTTTTCGGTTGCTTCGATGGCCTCTTTCGTCAGTTCCTTGGCGCGTTCGGATAGCTCTGCCTTGTTCTCCGATTTGTGAATGTTGGAGAGACTGAGCCCTTTGCCCGGTTGAGCAATGTTAACCGCGAAAAGGCCAATGAAAAGTGC
Source organism: Pirellula sp. (assembly GCA_043757575.1). Classification (GTDB taxonomy): domain Bacteria; phylum Planctomycetota; class Planctomycetia; order Pirellulales; family Pirellulaceae; genus JBKCUI01. The sequence continues at coordinate 11,804 of JAYVPE010000692.1, read as the reverse complement.
TAACGTGGTGACGATCTCGAAGTACAGCAGGGCCTTGGCACCGATTCGTCCTACTTGTTTGATATCTCCCGTTCCAGAAATCCCAACGACAAGCGTCGCAAAAATCAACGGAGCGATGATCGACTTGATCAGGTTCAGAAATAGGTTGGAAAGGGGCCTCGCCTCTAACCCCCAGTCGGGAAATATCCAGCCGATCAAGATGCCGAGAAACAATCCAATAAAGATCTTACCTGTCAACGAGACCTTAGGAATTCGCATTTTCGTGGGCATCAAACGCTTTGTTTCGGATTTGCCTGGATGGGTAGGGTCAATTCATTTCAGTACTGTAACATAGTCAAGCTCACTCGACGCAACGGTCTTCCATTAAAGTTGCTCGTCGCCGGTGAAGTTCAATTGCCGTTTACACTTGATCGGATTCGAGCCAAGTAGGATCAACGCTTGATAAGCTTTTCTGGTGGTCGCGCCTGCGTTGTCTTTTTTGCTTGGCACCCATCAAGACGCGGGCGGTAAAAAACACTGTTAATAGGACGATAATAGAAGTCACTTCCCATGTCGACCACCAGGGCGGGTCGCTCTTTGTAGTTGGAGTTGCTTGCTGGATGTCCTTGAATCGACCGACCAACAATGGTGCGAGCAGTGGTTTTGCATTAGGTGAAGCACTTCCTGGTTGATAAGCGAGCAACTTCAAAAAGTAACCAGCGAACGACGTTTTTTTTCTCAATAGAGTTTCCTCGTCGAATCCTTCTGGTAGTGTATTCGTAATGAAAACATACAACCAAGCCTGCGACTGATCGGTGGATCCCCATATTTCGTAAACACTTTTAATACCAGCAGAATTTCCAGCTTCCGCGTCATATTTAGTCACACGACGCACGACGATATCGAGAGTAACCAATTCACCTCTATGCTTAGCAGGTTCGTTGTAGAAATCATTGAACTTGGTTCTCGAATTGGATACCTCATCTAGTTCGTTGAACGAGGAGTTCGCTGTTTTTCGAACTAACTCCCAATACGCTGGCATCTCACGTTTGGCCATTCGGAGAGAATTGTCCGTCACTACCGACAGCAAATCGCGAGTCTGACCGTCAATAGCGAGATCCTCCAGTACTTGATCTGCGGTAACGACTGTCGATACGACCCCCTCAGTATGGTTAAGCTGTGGAGAGCGTTCAATCGCAGGAATGCTCGGCTCCACACCATCTCGCATGGACCGCAATTTTGGCCAGCCTACAATTGCTAAGGCAAGAATAAAGAGAAGGAAACCGAGTCGTGGAATCGCTGACTGGCTGTTCCAAGTGGATCGATAACGAGTGCCTACCATGAGTTGCGTTTGTCTGTCAAAGTCGTTATTTAAGCGGTACGATGGAGATTTTTGTCATCGGCGAGCCATCTTTTGCCTTTTGTTTGGTACACAAATCGATAACCTGCATGAGAGGTTCGTAATGCAACTCTTTTCCGACTCGAATAACGACGGAATCAAAGATGGGCTTCTCGAATAAACTCACCATTTCTTGTCGATACATTTGCATTATCTCAGATGAATCATTCGACTTCATTACCCGCGACCCGATCACAATTTTCTCTAGTTCTCCGCTTGGCTGAGAATAGAGTTCTATCGGTAACGGAAAATTCAGATCGTCCATGGGGTCCGTAGGGTTGGAGTCGATTTGTACGCTCGAACTCGCGGTTGCCTGGGGGGAATCAGGAAGTCTCAATGCAATTTGCGCTTCGATCGGAGATGCTCGAAAAGTAAGAATGAAAAACGCAAGCAGTTGAAAGGCCATGTCTAGCATAGCTGCCATGTTCAATTGAACCTCAGCTTCTGCATGCTTTCGTTTACGGCGACGGGATCTACGTATCATGCGCGGTCACTTTCTTCTCGTTTGAGCGTTCCTATTCGTCTTTTTTTCGAACAACCACAAAGTCAATCTTACTGAAGCGATTGGATTTGCAACTGTCTACGACCTGCATCAGTCTCTCAAAGGCCACTTTCTTGTCAACGCGAAGAATAGCGGTTACTGGAAGTGGATCGCCGGGCTTGACACGCCGCAGGGCTGAAACAACCATGGATTCTCCTCGCAGGAAAAGATCGATGCTGGGTTGAATAGCACCTCGGACTTGGACTGTTCCATCACTACGAACATTAATGACAAGCAGGTCTCCTTGATCCCCCTGATCTGTAGGATTCGCTGCCCCCACAACGGGAAGAACCAAGTCTTTGTCGACATCGACTGCTTTGAAGTTGATCACCAGCATGAAAAACGTAATCAGTTGAAAAACCATGTCCAGGATCGGTACAAGATTTGGCTCGCACTGTTCCGCATTATGTGATGTAGTCATGTGATAAGGTTTCTTAACAACGATGAGAACAATGGCGATGCTGGAGCAAGGCTAAGCGGACGTTTCTGGTGCGATTGGCTTCGACTTGAGCAATCGAAAGACCGACCTCAAGCAGTCGTCGGCCAGCATCGTTGTCTCAACGGAAATTTGCGAAATTCGATTTCTGAAAACAGAGTACAAGAAAATAGCAGGAACCGACAATAAAACCCCTTCAAAAGTAATTACCAAGGCTTCTGAAATACCCTCAGCGACTTTGGCCGCGTCAAGCGCCACTCCCGAAATTGCAATCACGCTAAAACTACTTATCATACCTTTAAGTGTCCCCAACAAACCGATCATTGGTCCAAGCGTACCAATGACTGCGAGAACGCTGATCGACCGCTCCATCTGAACGGTCAACGATTCCGCTTTGCGATCCAGTTTTTCACGGGCCTCATCAATTCCAAATCGAAGTTCAGAGATTCCTGCAACGAGCGCTCGACTAAAATACGAGTCATCTTCGTTGATCAATGCCAATAGTTCCTTTGGCTTTTTTTCTTCAATAAACTTAGTGACCCCTTCCACGACCTCCGGTGGAGCAGCTACCGACATTCGAAGTTCGAACGCTTGCTTGAACGCGACTGCGACAAAATAAACTGAAAGTACGAAGATAAGGATCCCAATAGGGCCAGAGACCTTCAAAAGCCAATATAGGAAATTAATGTCCTTAGGCGGTGCAACCCCATTCGCCTGCTGAGCCCAACAAGGGTCCGCCCAGCACAGAGTCGACCAGGCAAATAGGATAAAGACAAGCAACGCTCTCCGTACGATCCAGCTCAATGAGACGCGTTGCACACTAGGTACGAGATTTATTTGGTAATCGAATTCCATAGCCTACCCCTCATAAGAACCGTTTCATGGCATCGGCGATCATGGTTTTATTTCCGCCTAAATGTCAATCCTCACAATGGCCAGTGTATCCACCGAAATAACGTGAGCAATCAGGAAAAACCTGACAGGATACTTCCTCAGTCCTTTCCAGAGTACTTCTTGACTTTGTGAAGTATTAATTTATCATCAGGCGCTCGAGCCTGTACAAAAAATCAGGCGAACTTGGCAAAGGCTGGAGACGCAGATGGGTAGCATTTACAACTTTGTCGGACACGCGGACTACTATGTATTGGGTGCGGCGGCGTTTTGGGGCCTCTACTGCATGATAATGGTTTGGACTCGTGTTGCGCAAAAGCGTTTTCGGAATGAATCGGAGCAAGAGCAATTTTTAGATTCGATCGCGCAGCAACTTAAAGACGGGGACTTTGAATCGATCAAATCAACTTGCGATGGTGATTTACGTGCTGTGCCGATGATGGTCGCATTGGCTGTGCAAAATCGCAATCTTGACCAGGACAAGCTTGAGAGTTGGGTAATGGATCGCTTCCAATTTGATGTCTTGTCAGATATTGAATCTAGAATATCCTGGATTTCCACCCTCATCAAAGCTTCTCCGATGCTTGGATTAATTGGAACAGTCGCAGGCATGATGGGTGCATTTGAAACACTGGAAACCGCAACGGCCGAGGAACCGACCAAGAAACTTCTTGCAGACATTCGAATGGCACTTGAACACACGTTGATCGGCTTGCTAATAACCGTGGCCTTGTTAACTGCCATGGCATCGATCAACAATCGAATTCGTCAACTGGAAGAGCTTGCTGTCTTTGGAATGAATCGATTTTTCGATGGTCTTAGGGAATCTCAACAGCAACGCAAGTTTCGTGTGCGCTAGTCTGTCGCTAAAACGCTCTAAGATACTGTATGTGAAAAATGCTTCGTACGAAGAAACATAAGAAAAAGGAATTTGACGGCGAGTTCGACATCACTCCAATGATTGACGTTGTCTTGCTGTTGCTGATTTTCTTTATGGTTTCTGCCAGGATGGCACCGCAAAACGTGGCAAAGCTTCCGAAAGCAAAACACGGAGACATGGCTGCCATGCACGATGCAGTCGTGCTCGTTGTCAGGCACGGCACTACTGATGCTGCCTCTGTGAGTACTCCGTCAGGGCGGAAATTTTCCACCGATCAAGAAGTACAGTCGGCAGAAATCGCTGAGTACGTCGAGACGGCTATGCTGGACCACAAAAAGAAATACGTTTTGATTCAGGGGGAATACACTGTATTGACCTCCGAAATGATACGGGTCCAACTAGCCATAGGAAGTGTCCTGGGCCCCGAGCATGAAATCATGATAGCGGTGGAACACTAGGACCTATACCTATGAGTATCCGCTTCGATTGTTTGGCCTGCAAAAAAATCCTCGTCGTACATGACCGGTTTGAGGGTAAGGTCGTTCGCTGTCCAACATGCAATGTCGAAATTACAGTTCCTCAGAAGATACCGCTGGGCGATGAGCGACGTTTGGGACTAGAAAGCCAGAGTGAGGTCACTAATGGTTTCCATTCGATGCCCTCGGAGGTTCCGGACTTCCCATCTGAGTCGTCGCCAATCGAATCAGAAGCAACGAATGGGAACACTGAGTCTACGATTCCGCGTGCTTCGCCCCAACAACGATCTCGACGAACTATCCGAAATGAGCGAAACGACTCGGAGAATGATGTGCAATGGGACATCACCCCAATGGTCGACGTGGCTTTCCTCCTATTGATCTTCTTTATGTTGACCGCATCGTTCAGTATTCAAAAGGCTATTCGCACATCGACTCCTCAGAACGAACAGCCCAGTACAAACGCTGTCCAAATTCAACAGAGTGAAAAGGTTGATAGTCTTGTGGTTCAAGTCGACGAGTTCAATGCCTACACCGTCATTATCAGCGACGGGGAAACGAAAGAAGCGTCTAGCAAACAAGAACTCATTGGAATACTTAAGGAATTGAGAATTCAGTTCGGAGAGCAGTTGCCGCGCATAGTGATCCAGGCCCATTTGGATAGTATGCACGGTGCAACGGTCGGTTGTATGGATGCTGCTAGAGAAGCGGAATTCACCAATTTTCAATTGATTGCTGTCGAAGGTTTTTGAGAGGAATGGTTAACTTTCATTCATTTTCCAGCCATCCATTTGCGACTGCAAATCGCGTAAGCTCCGCTCGACTATTCACTTGCAATTTTGCCATCGCGCGCGATTTGTGCGTCTCGATTGTTTTCACGCTGATTTCGAGCTTGGAAGCGACCTCCTTGTTACTGAATCCGCAAGCGATCAGACGTATGACTTGCTCCTCACGTTCGCTGATGATCGCCCCGGCAATCGTTGCGGGCAACCGTTTAGGAAAAAAGACACTGTCGACTAAATCGTGGACCATCGCAGAATCTAGGAAGTTTTTATCGGTTGCAACTGTGCGAATCGCTTCGATTAATTCAGCCGCTGCGGAACGTTTTAAGACGTAGCCAGAAATACCTAAAGAAACCAACGCGATCAAATAGGCACGGTCTGCGTTTGCAGTGAGTGCCAGAAGTCGACTTTCAATTCCCAAACGACGAAGTTCCTTGACCATTGCAATGCCATTCATTTCAGGCATACTGATATCGAAAACCACCACTTGCGGACGGTTTTCAAGAATCGCAGCAATCGCTTCCTTTCCATTTGCAGCTTCGCCTATGACCCTCAGATCCGGCTGGGCATCGACAAGCAATTTCAATCCCTGTCGAACAATTTCGTGATCGTCAACCAATAATACACCTATAAGATCCATTGGCTTATTCCTTGATGGGTAATATTGGGACTCTTGCAAATAGCGTTGTTCCTTTGCCAGCAGCGGATTCAATTTCCAGACTTCCGCCAACCGATGCAAGTCGTTCCTTCATTCCAAGAATGCCCAGTGGCTGACGAACCGTTGAGTTTTCGGCTAAGGCATCGACTTCAAATCCTATCCCTTGATCCTCCACAATTTCGACCGCCGAGTCTCGTTGCATTTCGAGGACGATACTAACATGCCTACTTCCCGAGTGCTTAGCTACGTTGTTTAGCGATTCCTGCAGCACTCGATAAAGTGTTAGGGACGTCTCCGAAACGAGTCTCTGCTCGTCCCAGTTTCGGCATTCGAAATCCACTGTGATCTTGACGCGTTGACGCCAGAGTTCCAAAAAACTTCCAATGGCAGTACGAAGTCCAAGTTCATCGAGAGAAGGAGGCCGCAGGTCGAACGCTAAATCGTGGATTACTTGCGACAACCTATCGAGGATTTCGTTTACTTCTTGGAAACACGTATTTACCTCGTTTTGGTTTTCGATTTTTGCAATGTCGAGAGCCCGTTTCATTCCAAGTTGCAATGCGATGATTTCTTGTCCGCATTGGTCGTGAAGCTCCTGGGAAATGTGACGTCGCTCCTCTTCCTGGAGATGTACAAACCGTCGCAACAAAGTAGATCGTTCTTCTTCTGCGGAGCGTCTCCTTTGAATTTCCAATTCAAGATCCAATTGTTTTTTTCTAAGTTGGTATGCTGCAGGCCATAAACCACAAAACCATGAAATGAAAATAATAGCCAACACGTAGGTAATGAAAGGTTGACTAGCTCCAACGATTGGGTCGGCCAGCATTCCGATCCATGTCGCCACGACTATGGCCACAAACGCAATCAGGTATTTCGCGATTGTACCTATTTGCTTCCGTTGTACTGGCGGCTGTCGAAGTGATGTTTCTGTAGTCGTTGTAGAACTCCAACACTTAACGCACTTGGAAGGCAAGGAATAGATACCCTGGAAACACATTAACCTAACACAATTGATTACAATTGCCAAAGGGGACGTTCGCTTCCCTTCGTAGGAGAACGGCAGATTTAATCCTCTCTCAGTTTTGGGTAATCCATCATCGTCAACAGGACTGTTAATGTAAATGAATCATCGTCGCAGTCGTCAAGCAGGCGCGGTAGCACTCCTTTAGAGTCGGCTCGCACCAAAGCATTCGTTCGGCTGCTGCCACTTTTATTCGTATGCTACATCATCGCCTATGTCGATCGAACCAATGTGGCGGTTGCCAAGCTAACGATGAGTGAGGATCTGCCAGCTTTCGATAGCTGGGTCTTCGGTTTTGGTGGCGGAATCTTTTTCCTCGGGTACTTTTTGCTCGAAATCCCCGGCTCGTTGATTGTTGAACGTTGGAGCGCGCGAAAATGGATTTGCAGAATCATGGTAACTTGGGGATTCATGGCAGCGGCAACAGCCTTCGTCACGACGCCAATGCAATTCTATATCGTTCGATTCTTGTTGGGAGTTGCTGAGGCAGGCTTCTTTCCTGGAGTCATCGTCTACTTAACCCATTGGTTTCCATCCAAGGATCGCGCTCGCGCGATTTCGTATTTCCTGATCGCCTCCCCGCTTGCAATGATCATTGGTCCAGCCATTTCGAGGCTGTTTATCGATATTGGAACATCGTACGTGGTGGATGGAGTCGAGGTAACGAATCCCTTGGTATTGGGTCTAAAGGGATGGCAATGGATTTATATTTTCTGGGGAATTCCAGCAGTCATCGCCGGAATAGTGGTGTTGTTTTACCTGACCGATCGACCCAGGTATGCCAAATGGCTCACGCCCGAAGAGCGCGATGCATTGGAGACAGAACTGGCTCGTGAAAAGGCCTTGCGCGCGAATGTCCAGCACCAGTCCGTTCTAGCGGCGCTAACCAGTCCCAGAGTTCTATTGCTCTCGTTGGCTTACTTTGGAATCGTTACTGCAAACTACGGCATCGAGTTCTTCCTGCCGAGTATTTTGACACAATGGTATGCACTTAAGCCATCGCGAGTTGCCTTGCTGGTAATGATTCCATCGTTGCTAGTCATACCTGGCCAGCTTTTTATAGGCTGGAGTTCGGATCGTTTCCACGAGCGTCGCTGGCACTCCGTATTGCCGGTCGTGATCGGAGCGACTTTATTAGTACTGTCCCCTTTCACGCGAGGCAACATTTATTGGACCATGATTTGTTTCTCGATCGCGGCCGCTGGCATGAAATCCTATATGCCTGCCTTTTGGTCACTTCCTAGCCTATTCCTGACGTCTTCAGCGGCGGCGGGCAGCGTGGGAATGATCAACTCGATAGGAAACTTAGGTGGATTCCTTGGCCCAACGGTTATGGGCTGGGTGGACAAAAATCTTGGATCGTATGTTTACGGATTGTACTTCCTGAGCTTCACGAGCATCCTTTCTGCAGCGTTGATTGCGATAATACCTTTGCGAAATCCCCCCGATAATCCAACACCTTCGACGTGAAATCGCTTTTACCCAATTTTTGCATCTTGCGTGGATAAAGGCGTTTCGATTCTTGTGGCAGAATGGAGCATCGAAACAGCAGTATAGATAACGACAACAACCACGAGCCAATTGACATAGTGCAGAGGTAGTTCTTTGACAATCCATGCCGCAACGGCAACTCCTGGTAAGCCGAGCAATGTTAGTCCGAGCGCGGCCTTGGGATCATATTTTCCAGAACGAACGAATCGAAAACTCGCTACCGGCATCAGAAACGCGCACGATCCCATCATTAATGGAAACGCTGCTTTTTGATTCATTCCCAATAAGCTCACCATGATCATAATAGGCGCGTAGGCACCGACGCCAATGGTCATCAATGCACCAAAAATAAAATTACCTGCGATTCCGAGAGCAAGATTTACGCCAGTAAGCCCCAACGAAGTGCCTCCCGATGGAATCCACCCACTCAACTTCGCCACGATTAAACTAACGGCGATAAGCAACGCAATACCCATCCCAATTTGAATCGCCTTCTTTGGCAGACGGCTAACGAAGGACGCTCCTAGATACGAACCAAACACGGACGCGATAATTAATATCCACAATGTCCAAAGGTCTATTTCGATGGTGTTAATGTAGATGATGGCTTGGAGAATTGTCGGCAACGTATGACCGACATTTAGCGTTCCTGGGATCTTGTCATCATCTACCACCTTGCCAAGTCGAAAAAGAGACGTGGTTGTTGCGAATGAGCCAACACCCAATGTATCGAAAAAATCGGTCAAAAATCCAATCATTAGCTGAAAGGGACTAGGACGAATTCCCTCCGAAGACTTTTTCCTCAATGTGGCGATCCAGCCGACTGCGAAGACGAGGGCGATGACCAACAAAAGAATCAAGATGACCATTTTTGCCGGTGGTAAGCCTATTATGTCTTTGTTCAAAGTTGAGCTTTGCGTGTTGAAGTCTAATGGACGAATTGCATTATCTGCGACAGCTTTTGCCAGTGAGATTTCTCTACTCAATGTGGTTAGGCGACTAAATAGGCATCCTACATTAGCCCTAGCAGCAGGGGCGAGCCAAACCGCTTAGTTTTCCATTCTGCACTCATCATTACGCCAATTCTTTGGAATTGAAACAGTCTGTGTCCTTGAATATTGCTCAGCAAGATTTAGAATTTGGCTTCCTCTGGGCAGCAGTTTTCTCTTTAAGAGTACCATTTCTATGTCTTGGAATCAGCTATTTCAAACAAAGTCACTTAGCTCTATGGTGGGGGACATGGAAAAGGGCCATAGCTTGAAGCGATCGCTTGGACCGATTTCACTTACTGCTATGGGGGTCGGAGCGATTATCGGAACGGGGATTTTTGTGCTTGTCGGGCAAGCAGCAGCGAATAAAGCAGGTCCCGCAATCATTCTTTCCTTTGTGGTCGCAGGTCTCGCTTGCGTATTCGCAGCCCTATGCTACGCAGAGTTTGCATCGATGGCTCCAGTTGCTGGCTCTGCATACAACTACGCTTATGCAACCATGGGTGAGTTGATGGCTTGGATCATCGGCTGGGACTTGATTTTAGAGTACGCAGTCGCTTCGTCGACAGTAGCGCACGGTTGGTCTAAGTACCTTCAAAAGTTGCTGCACCAATTCGGTGTCAATGTCTTCGATTCCGGAGGCGCATTGCATCGATTTTCCGATGCACCATTCGATTACAACGGCAAGGATAGGGCTATCGACTACACACTTGCAACTGGCAACCAGTTGGTTGTCAGTGCGGGGTCCTTTTTTCCTACCGGCTTTTACTTTGACTTACCCGCCATTCTTATTACTGCTATTGTCACCTGCATCCTGGTTCGAGGTGTTACGGAAAGTGCTTTTGTCAATGCAATTATGGTCGCGATCAAAGTAAGTGTAGTTCTCTTCGTGATCGTCGCTGGAATCTCGTACGTGAACGTTGAGAATTGGACCAAGGATTTCGCTCCTTACGGTTATGGAGGGATCACGTTTTTTGGTGTGCCTATTTTCGGAGGAACGGAAAAAGGAATGATGGCGGGTGCTGCAGGTGTGATTTTTGCCTACCTGGGATTCGACGCCGTATCCACGCAAGCCGAAGAAGCCAAAAATCCGAAGCGAGATTTGCCTATTGGAATCATCGGATCTCTCTTGATCTGCACAGTCCTTTATATCGCAGTCGCAGCCGTCTTGACCGGAATGGTAAACTACAAAGACATCGACATCAACGCACCTATAGCTAGTGCGTTCGAGCAAGTTGGATTCGCATCGGCACAATTCATCGTCACAGTCGGAGCAATCGCTGGAATTACTTCTGTGTTGCTGGTTATGATGATGGGACAGCCCCGTATTTTTTTGGCGATGGCACGAGACGGTTTGCTCCCCTATAGCTTTTTTGGTGCCATCCACTCCAAATTTCAAACACCCTACAAGTCGACTATATTAACTGGCATCATCGTCGCGACCGCCGCTAGCCTCCTACCACTGAGTATATTGGCTGACCTTACTAATATCGGAACTCTCTTTGCCTTCGCCCTGGTATGCACTTCGGTGTTAATTCTCCGATATACAGATCCAGCTCGAGTGCGTCCATTCCGTTGCCCTTTTTCACCGGTTTTTCCTTCATTGGGAATCATCCTCTGTGTTCTATTGATGCTTTCACTGCCAAGTGAAAACTGGTTGCGATTGGTCGTTTGGTTGTTTGTCGGATTAAGCGTCTACTTTTGTTACGGTTTTTGGCACAGCAAACTCAAGCGAGCAAAAGCAACCATTTAGGGCCGATCAAACTGCAATTGCCGCTGCTGTCGATAATAGACCCTCGTTCCCCAGTTCTACGGCCTGTTGATTTAATTAGCCGCAAAGCGTTAGCGTCGGTTCATTCGCCGACAACCGTGGCTAACGCCCATCGGCTAATCATTATTTTTGTAAATTGCATTAAATCAATAGGCCGTCTAGCCTGGGAACGAATGGACAAATGTTGGCGTTTGCTGAGAAGTGTCTTAAAATCAAGAATTTGTTGCAAGCATCGAATAGAAGTATGCTCCCATCGTTGTGGCTCACGATTCAATCTGTAAGAAATCCAACCATGCTCAAAATACTGCGAATTCAGCTAATGCTCGTGGTTGCAATGGTGGTGTGGTCGGTCGCCGCGCCCACCGGCTTTGCTTTTCAGGCAGATATCCTTGGTGCGAAACCCATTGACAACAGTGTCGCCAGATTGATTCCTGTTGAGTTTCCGTTGACGGCAGTCGACGAAACACGGTTGATTGAAACTTTGGATCGA
>JAYVPE010000691.1:0-3247 GCA_043757575.1 Pirellula sp. | reverse complement strand
GGATTATGAACAACTCAATTCCGAGTCAATTGGACATGTTATCCACCGAAAAAAGGTCGAGAACGATAGGAGCGGTCGCTTTCGACATGGATGGCTTGATGCTGAACACGGAGGATCTTTATGAGCAAGTAGGTAACATCTTGATGCAGCGACGAGGCAAGACTTACCGAAACGAAGTGCGAAAGAAAATGATAGGGCTTCCAGCACAGGATGCGTTTGGAGTCTTGATAGAAGAAGAAGGCATGCCCGAAAGTTGGCGAGAGCTGCAACAAGAAGCGGACGAGATTTTTGAAACCCTCTTGCCAACGCAGTTAGCGACCATGCACGGGCTAATAGATTTGCTAGACTACTTGGACGAATTAGGGTTGCGTCGTTGTGTGGCGACCAGTTCGACACAGAATTTCGCGAGCAAAGCACTGACTCTAGTAGGATTGCTCGACCGAGTGGATTTCGTTATTACGGCAGAGGATGTAAGCCAGGGAAAACCCCACCCCGAAATCTATTTCGCAGCAGCGAAAAAAATGTCGGTGGCCGTTGAAAAAATGCTTGTTTTGGAAGACAGCGTTACCGGGACCAAAGCAGGCGTTGCGGCTGGGGCTTATGTCGTATCGGTACCTAACGAGCACACGAAGCAAGGTTGCTTCGAAGGATGCCAGTGGATAGCCAACACGTTGCGAGATGAACGTATCTATGAGCTTTTAAAGGGGACTAGCTGACAGCCAGTTCACCGGGCGCTTTGGTTTGGCGACGTCTTTCGTTTTCTCGCAAATAGATCTTTCGCATTCGAATTACGTTTGGAGTCACCTCGACCAATTCGTCGTCTTCGATGTACTCCAACGCCGCTTCCAAGAACAATTGGCGATGCGGCTTGAGGATGATGTTTTCATCGCTACCCGCTGCCCGAACATTGGTGAGCTTCTTTTCTTTGGTGGGATTTACAACCAAGTCATTGTCGCGAGCATTTTCACCCACAATCATTCCTTCGTAAACGTCGTCACCAGGACCAACAAAGAGCTCAGCCCGGTCTTGCAAAGCAAATAAAGTATACGGAATGGCTTTTCCCGGCACCATGGAAACCAAGACACCATTTTGGCGGTGCGGCAGTTCAGCCTCAACAGGCTTGTAACCAGAAAAACGATGGTGAATGATAGCTGTGCCTTGGGTGGCATTAAGCATCTTGGTTCTCACGCCAATCAGCCCGCGGGCTGGAATCGAGAATCTCAATAGCGTGTACTCGCCTCGGGGAGTGAGTTCCTCAAGGATGCCCCTTCGGTTGCCGACCATTTCCATAATGGGGCCCATTTTTTCGGTGGGAACTTCGATGTTCAACACTTCGTACGGCTCTTGTATTTCGCCGTCAATATTCTTGAGAACAACACGAGGTTTGCTTACGCTCATCTCAAAACCCTCGCGTCGCATGGTCTCGATCAAGATCGATAGGTGGAGCACACCTCGCCCGCATACGGCGAACGCCTCGCTCCCCTCGACAGGTCGGACGCGCAGGGCAACGTTGCGTTCGAGCTCTTTTTCCAAACGTGTCCTAAGTTGCCGCGTCGTTACGTATTTGCCGTCTTTACCAGCCAGAGGCGATGTATTGATGCTGAAAATCATTTCCAAAGTCGGTTCATCGACTCGCAAACGCGGCAGTGCGTTTACTTCGCCACGATTGCAAATGGTGTCACCGATATCAATATTCTCGATGCCTACAACGGCGACAATGTCACCGGCGGTAGCTTGTGCGATATCGATTCGGCCAAGTTTGTCGAACATTTGCAGATTGGCGATTTGAGCTGGCCAGATTTTTCCTTCGTCCTTGGCTACGTCAATCGATTGTCCCTTAGTCATCGTGCCAGATTGAATACGGCCGATCGCAATTCGGCCCACATAATCGGACCAATCCAGATTGGTAACCAAGAGCTGTAGGGGAGCATCGGGCTCAACCTCTGGACCAGGGATTTTTTCCAAGAGCATATCCAAAAGTGGAGCCATGCTATCGCCATGTGAATTCCAATCCAGGGTAGCGTACCCGTTTCGACCGGAGGCAAACACGACGTCGAAGTGATCCATGTAGTGTTCGCCACCCAAATCGACAAGCAACATCAAAGCTTCTTCGACGACGGCGTCGCACCGAGCATCAGGACGATCGATTTTATTGATAACGATGATCGGTTTGACACCGGCCTCGAGGGCCTTCGAAAGTACGAACCGCGTTTGAGGCATTGGGCCTTCTGCGGCATCCATCAGCACAAGGGCGCCGTCAGCCATTCGCACAACGCGTTCCACTTCGCCACCGAAGTCCGCGTGGCCAGGGGTGTCGATCAAGTTGATTTTGACCCCTTTGTATTCGATGGCGATGTTTTTGGAGAGAATAGTAATACCGCGTTCTTTTTCCAAGTCGTTGCTGTCGAGAATGCAACTGCCCTGAAGTTGTGACTCACGATATTGACCGCTTTGCTTGAGCAAGCAGTCGACCATGGTTGTTTTGCCGTGGTCAACGTGAGCGATGATGACGATGTTTCGGATGTCGTTGCGACGCATTTGGATATTCAGGGGTAAAGGTTTTGCCGTTGCGAATGAGCGGTAGGCTACTGTTTAGGTTTCGTCGCTAGCTCGGAAACTGCCAACGAGTGTCGGGGTGTATTCGCAGAGTTCAATCGGCAGGAAGTAGAGGGCCAATTCGCGAGTCGCGGATTCTTCGCTATCGGAAGCGTGTACCAAGTTCATTTGACGCGAGCTAGAAAAATCGCCGCGAATTGTTCCTGGAGCGGCTTTAAGTCCGTTCGTTGCGCCTAGCATATCTCGAACGACACGTATCGCTTCAAGGCCTTCGAGCGCCAGAGCGACGATTGGTGAGGAGGTGATGAACGATTCAAGGTTGGGATAAAATGATTTGCTAACGTGTTCAGCGTAGTGTTGCTTGGAGAGCTCTGGGGTGACTCGCAGCATTTTCATGGCAACAACATTTAGGCCTTTGTTTTCAAATCGCCCTATAATTTCGCCGATCAATCGACGTTCAACGCAATCTGGTTTGAGGAGTACAAGAGTCTTTTGCATGATTTACCTAGATAATGAAACGGCCGAACGACAAGCCCAAATTCTCACGATTTTCCGTTTTGTAGCTAGATCAAAACCGTTAATGAGCCAAAGAGTCGATGGTGTTACGCGCGAAGAATTGCCAGCAATTTGGTTGGCGAAACGCAATAGAGGTGTAAAGCAAAGGCACTTAAGAATGCACAAGCAAACAAGC
>JAYVPE010000690.1:0-3247 GCA_043757575.1 Pirellula sp. | reverse complement strand
CAGCCTACAATCGCGCCGACTGCAATACTCGTCAACGTCTCTACGAAAATGCTAACTATCGTCGGTTTGATTTCAATTCCGAGCGGAGCAAGTCTTGCTACCCGAAGTACGATCACCATGGCTTTGCCTGGAACATACTTTCCGAGGTGTCCAATGAAGTAGGCGTGCAAACCCACCCAAAACGGTACTGTCTGCCCGAATGCTCGCAGGGTTTGTAACCAAGCTGCTGAAGCTGGTATCATTCCAACCATGTACACAAGTACACCGGCGAATAGCCATCGCCAGTCCATCGCGGAAAGGTCGAGGTATTCGCGATGTTCTAGAACGTCCGAATACGCTTTGCGTATTGTCAATACCAGGAACACGAACACTAAAAACGCAATAGCCCAATTCACGGCGGGCTTGAATCGCGTGAGCCAATTCAACTCTTTCTTTGGTTTGACGGTGGGCCCAGAATTGTTTTCTCCTGCGCCCACATTCTCTGAGGTCTGCATCATGTGCTCATTTTGATGGATGAAGGCAAGAAAACTACCAAGGTAGCGTCTGATGTTGTTTTACGACAAAAATCACGGTGGAGATCCTGGCACAGATAGATTGTTTGTCCAGGTCACTCCGAGGGTTGTTCTCGTTCATTTGACCCCTTTTACCAAAAAACTGCCTCGATGGCCCGATATATTTTTTCGCCGTATTTTAACGGTCGATCCGAGCTTGGCTTTTGCAACCGTGATGCCGGTTAAGTCTAGGGCTAGCATTGATTCGCAATTTTTAGCTGCCAACGGTCGAATAGTTACTTTGATGGGAAACCTCGGCAAGGATGCTTGGGTGCGAACGGTAAACATCGATCGCAATTCCCTACAACTTGATTTCACGGAAGGAGCCGAACGACCAGCACAATAGCGATTGACCGGAGTAGAGCATGACGAAGAAAGAAGTTTTTCGGGTAGTGACAAGAGGTCAGGACGGTGCGCTTCGGACCCGTGATTTTCACAGTGCCGAGTCAATCTTTACAACCCATTCTCAGGTGGGTATCGATGACAGCAGCACCGATCTGGATCTGCGTGGAATGCCTATTTTCAAGGGTCTCATCGGACCCATTCCTGAGGGCAAGAACATTGTTCGCTACGAGAGCCCAGACGTATTTGAAATCATGACCAAAGAGTGGGCCGCCAACAAACCCCGCCGACGGCGTCGAACGAAAGCGTCGACGGAAGCGGTTGTAACAAGCGAATGGGTCTCGCCTTCCCCGTCTAATTAGGGAGCGACCGTATTCCACAACGCTATCCGACTCGAAAAACTCTGGCTAAAGTAGTACAGGTGTCTTCCCGAATCCATCGACTACGAATTGTGCCATATGCCGGATTTGATTGCTCAAGGGCCAAGCCCATCCGACCGCTGGCGGCGTCCCTTGCCGAAAGATCCGGCATTGCAGCAACCAGTTATCTTGGGCCGAACGGCTGCCGGTTGGGCGGTTCCATGGGACGATCGCATCTCGCGAAGTCATGTTCGGCTGTTGTGGAACGGTTCTCGGTTGGAAGTGTTTAGGCTTCTTGACGCTCGCAATCCAATCTTCCACAAAGGCTTGCGTCAAGATGAATTTAATATTGGGATTGGCGATCATTTTGTTATTGGCCAAACTACCTTTAGCTTAGTCGATCAACGGGTCCGGATGGTGCTGCAGTCGGACGAGATGCCAGCACTTACAGAACATACCTATGCCCCGTCTCAACTGCGACAAGCCCGATATCGAGATGCAGACCGCCGAATTGAGGTTCTGAGCCGAGTGCCTGAAATCATCTCTAGCAGCACTAGCGATGAAGAATTGTGCGCTCGCGTCGTTAACGTTTTAATGCAGGGAATTCAGCAAGCTAGCTTTGTGGCAATTGTCGGCGACCAAGCCAGTGGCGAGCCCTCTGTGATTCTTCCCGAAAATAGCGTAGCGAAAGGGCGAAGTTCAAGCGAGGTCAATGAATTTGGCATTCGCCTGCTGCACTGGGATTCTCGCAATTTAATCGGCCACCAATTTTCGCCGTCGGCCCAACTAATCCATCAAGCCATTAGTACGCGAGAAAGTGTCTTGCACGTTTGGAGTCGCGGCATTGATGCTAGTCAACCGTATACGCAAAGCGAAAACGTGGATTGGGCTTTTTGCACCCCGATCAATAGTGAGGCATGCCCGGGTTGGGCCATTTATGCAGCAGGTGATTTTGGCAATCTGGTTCCACAAAACGCACGCGATGCGACCGCTGCCATTACGATGGACCTGCAAGACGATCTCAAGTTTGCAGAGTTAACAGCTACCACTCTCGGTTCGCTACGTCAAACCCGGCTACTACAACGTCGGCAAGATTCGCTGCGCCCGTTCTTTGCTCCTGTTGTCCAAAAGGCATTGGCGACTCGCGACCCTGATGAAGTGCTTGCTCCACGTGAGGTTAATGTTTCAGTCCTATTTTGCGATTTGAGAGGATTTTCAAAGCAAAGCGAGGAATCCGGTGACAAACTATTAGAGCTCCTGCGACGCGTGAGCGATGCTCTCGGCGTGATGACCCACCACATTCTCGACCGCAATGGCGTTGTTGGAGACTTCCATGGCGACGCTGCGATGGGTTTTTGGGGCTGGCCATTGGAGCAGCAGAGCTCAGTTCTACAAGCGGCTCAAGCCGCGCTCGCCATTCGCGCTGAATTTGAGACTGCAGCCGCGATTGAAAAGCATGCGTTGACCGGCTTCCGAGCAGGACTAGGAATCGCTACCGGTCGAGCAGTGGCGGGACGCATTGGCACAGTAGATCAAGTCAAGGTGACCGTGTTTGGACCAGTCGTGAATTTGGCATCTCGATTGGAGAGCATGACAAAACAACTGCGTGCACCAATATTAATGGACGAAGCGACTGCGAACCGGGTTCGAAAAGAGGTTTCTCCTGCGATCGCTAGAACACGACGAGTTGCGCGCGTGCTGCCTGTCGGCATGACCACGCCACTCATGGTCAGCGAATTGTTGCCGCCCGAGGGGCCGGACGTATTACTTACCGATGCGCACATCCTTGCCTACGAAAAAGCCCTCGATGGCTTGCAAGACGGAAACTGGGGGGAAGCGTTTCGAATTCTCCATCAAGTTCCTGCGGAAGATCGAGTCAAAGACTTTTTAACTGTTTTTATTGCACAGCATGGACGCTCCGCCCCACCGGATTGGCAGGGCTTTATTCGATTGCCAGAAAAGTGAAACTCAAATATACGCATGTCTATTCCTCAA
>JAYVPE010000689.1:0-3248 GCA_043757575.1 Pirellula sp. | reverse complement strand
TGGTGCCGTTCACGGTGGAAACTTGTCCAATGTGCTTTATGATGACGGTCGAATTCAATCCGTCCGTGTGCATCAAAAGAACGTTGCCCCGATGCTTGACAACCCGTACTTAAATCGGGACATGCAACAAGCTGTTGGTCGCGGCTTGGACGATACCTGCCTTGGTCCAAGTTTTCAGAATCCGTTAAAACCGCTTTCGGCCAGTTTTTTGCCGAATTAAGCTGCTCGCCGTAAATCCGATGTGTTCAATTGCGAACTCATCCTACAGAACTGATCGACGGTGCACGACTGCTCGAGGGTTCCTTGAGGGCTATAAAATTTAACCTGCCCTTCTTCTTGGAACCACACCAAACTGAATCCCGCAAGTAAAAAGCGACGACCACAAAATGCCCCGTTGCGAATAAGGGTAGTTTCTAAAAACGGTGAGGAACCATCGACGTTTCCTCGGTGGGAAACCATGGCCCGTACTGCTCTGCGTAGTGAATCTGCAATGTTCGTCGACATAAAGGCAAATAGTTCCGTTTTGGTTATCGGCGTATGAACGAACTATCGGCATCACTGGCTCACCCCTTGGGTCTAATTCGTATAGACCCTACAGAATCACAAACGCAATTAAAAATTGCTATCAATAAAATCGTGGATTTGCGTCAGCTTTGCCGATCCGCTCTACGTACGAGCGGCAGAGTGGAGTATCTCAACCCGAAGTGTAAGCGAGGGATAATTACGCAGGTCCCTCACTTACGTATCGGGTTATGATGGGTAGTTTTCACATCGCCGCTCGCCTAATCACAGCGATAGTGTGTTCTTGAGCGGATTTAGAATTTTCCGGACGAATGTTCCGAAATGAATGTCTAACTTTTCGATTGGGAGCGACCGATGTCTGAACACATCAAGCGACCTTTACACCTTGGGCGAGAAGTCCAGTAGGGGAAACTTTGCATCCTCGGCATCGGAAGATATCATCAAGTGCAATCTTATTTATCACCGGTTGTGAGCACGTCTGGAGTAGTCAAATCGGCTGGCAGTACGCGTTTCCATCATAGCTGGACTCCTGCTTCGATCTCTCCTTGGGCGGCGCTGACCCTAGTGCATGGTTTTGGCGACCATGGCGGACGGTTTGAGGGTATGGCGACATCGCTCGCCAGTTTTGGGATCGCCGTTCAGGCGATAGATTTGGTCGGACATGGTCGCAGTCCTGGCCGACAAGGTTGTATCGAGTCTTACAATCAGTTGTTAGACGACGTCTGCGATAGCTTGCAGTATTCCAAGGCTATTTTTCCAAAGATACCGCAGTTTTTGTATGGTCAAAGCATGGGGGGAAACCTTGTCCTCAACCTTGCATTGAGGCGTCCACTTGATGTCAAGGGAGCTCATGGCTTGATTGTCGGTTCGCCAATGCTTCGGGCTGGTAAGATGCCCAAAGAATACTATATGGACGCAGGTCGTTGGCTTGCCTCCAAGATCCCCAACTGGCGAATCAAGGCGGCGGTGGATGCAACTAAACTGAGCCACGATCGACGAGCTCAGGACGCCTACCTTAGGGACCCATGGGTCCATCGCAACATGTCTTTGCGGCTCGCAATGAATTTGGTCGATAGCGGCCTCTGGGCACTTGAGAACGCATCCATGCTACAGACTCGCACTCTACTAATGCACGGATCTGAAGACACACTCACTTGTTCCAAGGCAACCCAATCGTTTGCGGAAACATCCAGTGGCATGGCCACGTTCAGGCTGTGGAATGGCTGTCGCCATGACCTGCATGACGAGTTGCAGCGTGAACGGGTCTTCGAATACATGACGCGATGGATGAAACAACAATGCATCACAAGCTTCAAAATCAGCAGGCCTGTATCCATCCGACTGAAACAATCGATAGAAATAGCAAAAATCTGATCAAGCTTGAAAGACCTACTCGAAGAAAGTAGATGTCTGAACATTTTCGCCACCCTTGGGTGTCACCAGAGCGT
Organism: Pirellula sp.; assembly: GCA_043757575.1. Lineage (GTDB taxonomy): Bacteria > Planctomycetota > Planctomycetia > Pirellulales > Pirellulaceae > JBKCUI01. The sequence continues at coordinate 1,278 of JAYVPE010000689.1, read as the reverse complement.
CTAGCACAGCCTGGGGTACGTTCGATGGGATCCGCATGGATTCCTCGTCTACCGTCATTGCTGAGAAGCTGCTCTTGTGCAAGCCTCCGACATCGACCATGGGCCTATTGCCCACGCGGAAACTTCGCCCCAGATCGATGTCACCCGGTGCGCACCATTGAATATTATTCTTCGTTTCCACGAGCAATAAAGTGGGTTTGTCGATGTTTTTCGGAGAGAGCGGGCCCGATGGCGGAAACAAGGTTCCAGGCCCAGTGATCAATACGTAGTTGGTTTCGTTGCTGCTAATCGCGTCCGGTGAATTTGGACTGGCAAATTCAGCAGGCATGGCACGATGTAAGTTGGAGTTGGAGACACTATCCCAAGGTTGCTTTAGGTCAAATTGCTTGTGAAGCTCTTCGTAACCCATGAAGGGAAGAATGAGTACTCGCCATGAGTACAATGGTTTGCCAAGTCCATCCAACACGACGGGAGGCGGATAAGTACCATAGCGATCCGAATACGCATTGAGTGCAATGGCAAGCGATTTCATGTTTTCCAAGTCTCTGCCTTGGGCGGATCGCTGAATGTTTTTTTGCATTTTCGGCCACAAGTAAACAACAGCGGTCACACTCAAAAAAAAACAGAAAGCAACGATTGCCGACCCGATCATGGCAGGCATCCATCCTCGTTTTCTTCCGGCAGAGCGGCGGACCTTCGATCGCGAGGAAATTTGTATAGTCGGAACCAACACACCAAGCTCATTAAAATGAGGCATGGTAACGTTTTTGCCGCAACTGACGCATGGGCCAGATTGGCCAGCAAACCGATCAAGCACTTTCGTTCGGTTGTGGCAATGAGGACAAACGTATTCAAATGGCATAGTAGGCCAACTTAACGCTTAACACCAATGAACTGATAGTACGGTGTTTTCAACAAGGGCAGATAGGGGATTCGGGCTCGATGTTCATTGAGCATGGACGTTTCCAGCCTATTTTGCAAGTAGGGAATATGATCCGCGCTTGGAAACACATTGTCCGTTGCAAACCAGGTCGGCCAAAAAGAACGAGTTGACCAACTGTGTCGCTTCAGTCCCTCCGCGGCAAACTTGCGAGAAACATAAAAATCGACAACCCCAAGTTTGCCACCTGGTTTCAAAATACGGATTGCATTATCGATTGCCGCGAACCAATCCGGGATCATAGTCAGCGAATAAGAAAACGTGACGACATCGGCAGTCCCTTCCGGCGGTGTCCACGTAGTAGCGTCTCCCGTAACTGCTTCAACGTTTTTCCAACC
>JAYVPE010000688.1:0-3248 GCA_043757575.1 Pirellula sp. | reverse complement strand
GGAAGTTCTGAAAATGAAGCTGAAGGCGGAACAACTGGATAGCTTCTTGCAGGAATATGCCAATGGAAAGCGGAGTGTCCTAGAGATCCTAGCCAAATTCTTAGAGATCCCCGCTCATGCGAACCAAGAAACAGCCATAGCCTATCGCATCAAGCGTGCGGGCTTCCCGACCGAAGCGACGCTTGAATCGTACGATTGGAGTCGCAATCCGACGACCCTCACGCGAGAGCCGTTCTTAGAACTGGCAACAGGCGAGTTCATTCGGAGGAAAGAAAACGTTGCGTTTGTAGGTGAAAGCGGACTTGGAAAAACCCATCTGATGCAAGGGATCGCACGAAAGTGTTGTGCGTTGGGCTACCGAGTGCGTTATGAAACCAGCGCCAGTCTGATCGAGGTCTTGAACGGAGCCCGCGCGATCAAGGCTTTAACGCCGAAGGTCAGGTACTACTGTGCGTGGGACATGTTGATCATCGACGAATTCGGTTTCGACAAATTGGAGCGGCAGGAAGTGCCTGATGCACTGAGCCTTCTGTATAAGGTGATCGATGGCCGGAATCGGAAAACCTCGACCGCGGTGATCACGAATGTGAGCTTCGATGACTGGACAGATTACTTGGGCGATCCACCAATGACGATGGCGCTCTTGGATCGTGTCGTGGACCAAACGAATCTCATCAAGTTCGCAGGCGAGTCGATACGAGGCGAAGCGTTGAGAAAGCTAAAAAAGAAGTCGGACGCATGAGGATCGACTATGGAGAATTGAAACGCCGCATTCGATTGGAGGAGCTACTGTCGAGTATAGGTTGGGCAAGTACCGAGGGCCGTGGAGATCAACTCCGCGGCCCTTGTCCATTAGCGGCTTGCAATTCGCATGGAGGTAGAGGATCGAAAACGACGAAGAGATCGTTCAGTGTGCACGTCGGCAAAAATGTGTACCGTTGCTTCAGCTGTGGCAGTCGCGGAAACGTCCTGGACTTCTGGAGTTCGTATCGAAAGCAACCGCTTTGGGAATCCGCACGCGAGTTGATTGGATACCTCGAATCAAGCAATCCTACATGAGGTGCCAATGCACCACCAAAACCGCAACCCACTCCGAGCCACCCTGCGAAAATGGTTCGTTCTTAGTTGCAATTGACATTTACCGCAGGCAACGGCGGCGAAAGAAGTGCGAGAGCGGCAGGAGTTAGACCATGCACGATGATAAAACCACACATCAGGAACGGCTTGACCGCAACCAGCATCTTGTGGGCAGAGCCAACCAAACGCCCAAGAAAGATCATGACGCCGACGGCACGGAAGACGCATGTCAGGCGTTTGGATTCCTGCGCGGAATACGTGACCGCGCCGATGCCATTGAGTTCCGATTTGTCGATGGGAACTCCGTATGGTTTCCTTACGGCTGGCTTGGAAACTGGAAGTTCAATCCATCTGAAGGATTGCTGCTGAAGTTTTCAGGCGATCTAGTTTACCTGGTGCTTATCAAGGGTAGTAACCTGGACATGCCGCTTGGCGAAACGGGAATCAACTTGATGCGGGCTGGTTTGCAACGCCATCGCATTGTTTGGGTGCGTGAAATGACACAAGAAGAAGTCAGTGTGTTGGGAGAGTCTACGCCAACGGTGGACAGCATCGAGATTGGCGAGTTTGAATCCAATGAAGACTTGCGGGTATGGGTCGGCGAACGCGCCCCGGCCTTACTGCATTGAGTTTAGGAGTTTATGTATGTCGATACCACCAACCGTACCATTTCAATCGCTGGGCAATCAGGCTCAGTTCATGTCACGGCAGTGCGGCAATGAGCGGCTTGCGATGATATTGCAATATGTGGCACTGGGTTCCTTCATTGCCATGACGGGATTTACCGCCAGCAAGATTCTCAAAGATGTCTTCGATTCACCCGAGAATCATCGTGGACACGGGCGGCATTGACACAATCGCTGCGACAAAGACCTTGAACACTTACCGCGAACATAGCTATGCGGGGTACAGCAGGCCACGCTCTGACGTTAACACATAAAAAATAATACTGTGTTATTTAGACTGTGGTACTCAACACAATTCTTTATTTTAAGGATAAGCTTCAATGCGAGGGCAGATCATCACTGAAAGAACTACGTTCCTGCTGCAAACGGTTTCCATGGCTGGGTGTAGACTGGTTTGATGCTTTTTCCTTTTCAATGTGCGCAACCAGAACATCAAGGTGCAGGTAGGCGGTGAAATTATTAACAATTTGATGTCGTCTCCATTCGAGCGTGCTTGCCAATTTTTCGTCTGTTGGATGGTTCTTCAAAATAGCGGCGGATGCTTCAACCCACTGCATTGTGTTGAACTCAGAATGAATTTGCGCTCGCAAACGAGCGGCATCTTGTAAAAATAATTGGCATTCTTTCGGAACTTTGTCTTGATACGTTTCGCACAACTCTTTGATGGAGTTTGTCCATGCGATTGCTCGTTGAAGTTTTGATGCGAGTGGATTGTCAGGGTCGTCCGTCAAGCCGGAAGCAAGCAGGTGCTCTACTGAAAGCTCCCCGATGTCTTTCTGACAGACTCGAATGACCCTATCGAATAACTGGGGTCGAGACGGGGTAAGGTCTGGGCGCAGGTTTGACTTCCCCACGACAAGGGAAGTCAAAGGTTCAGGGAGCTTTTTTTTTTTTTTTTTTTTCCGTCATCCTCGGTGCTCATGCCGTGCATCTTCTTGCTGTGTGGCTATAAGGATCGCACGAAAACCCTAACCAATCGTTAACCATTCCGTGACATTGCCAACGGCAAAGGGAAAAATGGGCAATGACGTTGCCCGCCAGGACGGCGGGCGTAACACCGGCATGGATGCCACACACCGGCGCGATAGCGCCGAAAATTTCGACGGGCGAAATGAACTGCCTGCGAACGGCAGGCAGTCTGTGCAAAGTGGAACGAATAACTTGATTGATTAGTCGTGATCGTCGTCTTCGATCTTACGGCAATCGGGGCAAAGCCCGATATGCGTGAAGTTTTGCAATTCCGTTTCGGGGTCGATTTTGATCCATCCCGAATCAATGGCCTGTTGAAGGCTTTCGATGTTCTTTCCTGCATCGCAGTGCATGCACGCGATGCTTAAGAATGGAAAGCGAAGAGCGGCGGGCCTGCATGCTGGCCGTAAGATTCGTCCAAGCGTATCAAAGATTTCATTGACGTTGAAACCCTTCGGATAGAAGCCGCCCGATTCGAGCCAGCCTTTGAGGATCAAGGCGTATTCTCTTGCTCGT
>JAYVPE010000687.1:0-3251 GCA_043757575.1 Pirellula sp. | reverse complement strand
AAATACGGCCAAAATAGCGACGCGTATATGCGATTGCGGCGTTATGGTACGAACGACCTTGTTTATCTAAGTCGTTCAGGTATGCGTAGTCCATTTCGATGTAACCGTTGTACGCTTCGACAAACCAAGCGGTACCGTATACAGCGGCCGCATTGTTGTCGTTGTTGAATGCTGGACTCGTGACTTGATTGAAGCCTGCGAAAAACGTAGCGTCGTAGTTAGCCCATTTTAGGGCTCGACTGTTTTTCCAAGGTGCCCCGACTGCGAAACCCGCGATCGCATCCTCCATCCAAATCCCGTTTTGATAGATCAGTGGAATTACACCACAGGTGAATGGCAAATCGAAAGGTGCATCATTGCCAATCCAGCTACCGGTAATTGCACCTAAGTCGCCTTCAAAAAAAGCTGTATCCATTTGAAAGTCGAGTTCCGCTTCGAACAGAGCTTTGTCGTTGCTAAAGTCGAGTCGTGTAAATTGATTGTTATGATCGAGAGGGCCAGTAAACAGATGGAATCGTTCCGTGCCGGTCAATCTCAAATCCATATCCAGGTTCAGTCGCTGAGCCCAACTGCGAACATGCTGTCCATTGTTGCGGTGGACTCCGACACCATTTCGGTAGTCGCCATAGACAATGAACGAGGGCGTCAGCAAGTTCACATCGCTGAAGACTGGAATGCCGGGGGCAACCATTCCACCTGTATAAAATGGACGCCCCCATTCCACCCATGGACGCTGAGTATCGATGGCTGATTTTCCGTAGTAGGTTTCGATTTCTCGTTGTGGATCGAGGGGTTGAGCGACGTACGGTACAGGTGCGAAGTCGTCTCTTTGATAAGGAACTAGGCGCGTCTGTTCTGCCATCATCGGAGCACAAAAATCGGTTGTAGGCAGTTGACGTGAATTTTGAAGTTGCCAGCGTCTGCTGTCGAGTCTCTCACGAAGGGCCAATGACTCACGTTGCACGGATGGATCGACGAATTCACCACGAGCGTACGGACCGACGACTGGTCTTCCTCGAACGACGGAGGGACCGCTTCCGAACAAGGATTGAAACTTCAGGGGATTGGATTCGGTTCCCGCTTGCCACGGCAGCGGGCCTGAATCACTCGACTTTCCCGGCATGAGTCCCTCTTGATATTGGGACTGAGAATTCGATGTTCGAGGTGCAGGTAAGTCTACTAATGTGTTCAAATCATTTTCTTGCTGGCCTTCAGCAAGTCTCGCGAGGCCAAATAAAATTACCGACAACAGCAAAGCGACTCGGAAATTCCACCGCATTGGGCGATGGGGATAGGGGTGGGGATAGTTCCTTTTTGGAATAGCGGTTGCTATTTGGTTTCGCACCTTAACGCACCATAAATTCAGTGGAGTATGGATGTACGTCAATGATGTTTTCGTTCAGCGTCTGTTGCATCTCCGGTGTGCCTTTGCAAAACAACAAAAAGTAGGCGGGCTCTACCCGGCTGCGAAGGCGAACACTCAATCGATATTTTCCAGGTGAACAAAGCAATTTTCCTGGGATCGTATAGTGGGCGGTACGTGAGTCCAAGGGTGGTATGCTATGTGCTTCCATGCGAATGAAAGGTGGGTGGTTTAATACCGTGTAGGGGACCGTGCCAGGACGAAAGAATGGTAGAGGATCGATATCTACTGGGACCGGCAGGTACATCTCACGCTCAGTTCCCTTGACGTTCGTAATTAAGAATTTCGTTTGAAAATTGACAAGTTGAGTGTCGCGTTGAAATCGGCTGGCTCGAACATCGAGTGAATGCCAATCGCATAGGTCGCCATTGGTGTCCAAGTGTCCGGATTCCCACAGATGCGATCCGTCTGGTCCGCTCAAGACTGTGTTGAGCCAAAGCTGAGGTTGCGCGCCTAAGGAACCGCTTGGCATATTATGCCCTTCGCTCGTGTTGCTGATCACGAAGCGAACTTTGAGATCGCGTCCTGTGCGCGGTTCTGTGTCCAAGAATGGGCCATCAATGCGACCGCCGTTCTCCAAAATCTGGGTAGCAGAGTTGCGTTTGACTGCGATCAGCTTCTCATTTTCGTCGACCACTTTTCGTGCATCGCGGCGTTCTTGAGCGGACGACCAGGCTGACGGAAAGGAAATTGGAAATTGGCCCCGAGAAATTGCGGTTTCGAATGCTTCTGTGCCCCAGCCTTGTCGATGGTCGAACGCCAGCCATTGCTCCGGTGTCCAACGCAATGATTTCTCGTTGTGCGGGAAGATGCCTGGGTGCGCCAATGGGTAGCTTGGACCGTGGAAAATATGGTTAGCGTGCTTGCGGTTGGTATTGATGGATTTTCCGTTGACTTCCGCTGCGGAGCCGTAGGTATAGCCGTTGGGTTTGCCTGGCACTGCTCCCATATGACAGTCCTGGCACGAAACACCCTTTTTGCAAGCTGGCCCAGAGCGATACTGTTGGTAGACAACTTCAAGGGCTATACCTGGTTGCACGACTACTTGGTGGCAGCCTGCGCAAAAGGAGCTATCCGATAGTTGTTCGAACTGGATAGCTCTGGTGTGGATAGCTTGAAGTGGGCGTTTGTCATTTGGGTCCGTTTTTACTTTAAAATTGTCGGCGTCGGCGATCACGGCAGCGATGCCGTCGCCACCCCAGCTACCGACGACGGGATCGTAAGGGCTCCCCGTTTCGATTCGCCGTTCGCCGTTCACGCGACCGTAACGTTCGACGACGCGATGGCAAGCGATGCATGTGATCCCTTCTCGAAAAACGGCTGGACCGGAAAAGATTGGGGCTTCTCGAGGATGATCGACCTGAGTTGCGACAGGAGCGTGGCATCGTACACAAAACGTACCCGAAGTACCTCGAACCAATTCTGCAACCGCTTGTTCAAAACGTTGGAACATGGGAGATACGGCTGCGTACGCGTGGGCGCTGACTCGCCATTCATCGTATATCTTTTGATGGCATTTTGCGCACGTTAGAGCCGATGGATACTCCTCGTTAGCAAACGCTTCGACGTGAGGATCGATGGCAGCTTGGCCGTTGGCTGGCACCGAAATTTTCTTTTCGGATCGCTTTTGTTCCTGGGCAGTGTCTGGCCCCATGTTCGAAAGCGGATCACTGTTGGCGTTGGGTGCGTTGAATGGTCGTCCGTTGGGGGGGGCAATCAAGTCATCGCTGTCGTTCTCGCTAGCTGGAACGAGCAATTCTTCGTCGCCCAACATCGCAGTTCGATTGCTGACCGTGGAAAAGGTGTGGCCGAGATTCAAGGGCTGAGT
>JAYVPE010000686.1:0-12172 GCA_043757575.1 Pirellula sp. | reverse complement strand
CAACAAACCAAGCTCCCAAAATTAATAGCGAACAGGTTCCTAAAGATGCGGCTCCAACACCACTACGGCTGAGGCGAAGACTTCTAGTTCGTCGCCAGATCCCGTCCGTGATCATCCCGCCGAAGATGCAGCCAATTAGCGTCCCTGCAAGTACCAAGCCTTGAAGATACCCCGATTCTTTCACTGAAACACCGCGTGTTTCCTGGAGGAAGGTCGGAAACCAACTGGCAAAGAACATGTAACCAGCAGCGCGACAGACTTGCTGACCACAGAGCCACAACATCACCGAACTAAAAACGATGACTCGCAATGGAATCCATTCGCTGGCATCGGTCTGTTGCTTCGAGGCGTCGCTCTCGCGTCCTGAATTAATCAAAGCTAGTTCGCTTATGTTCACCGCAGGTATCTGCGAGGGGTAATCTCGAAAACATTGGTAAAAGCCTAAAGCCCACAAGACGCTAGGCACGGCAAAGACTACGAATACCCAACGCCATCCCAGTGGAGTCATCAGCTCGCCGGTGAGTCCGCTGGCACTGATCGCGCCCACTTGCATCCCCGCAGCAAGGATTCCGCATGCCAGGGAGCGTCGCGCCAACGGCATCCAATGCCCGATCGAGTTGCAAGAAGCAGGAAAAATTCCCGCTTGAGCGGCACCCATCATTAGTTGCGCAGCGATCAACAACCAAAAACCCGGCGCGATTCCAATGCAGATCATGGCCAAAGACCAGCCGAGGGCAAAGAGACTCAAGACGATGCGAGTCCCTCGACGCTCTGCAAACCATCCGCTGGGTATTTGCATGATCGCATAGGTCCAGAAAAACGCACCCATGAACCAGCCTGATTGCTCGAGCGTCAGTCCCAAGTCTTCGCGAATCGTACTCTCCGCGACGCCGACTGAGTTCCTGCAAAGATAAGACAGAGCAGCCGCCAGTGTAAGCCAAGTGAGTGCCTGGTAACGTATGTTTGTGGCGCGGGCCAACATCTAGATCACCGCCTGAAGTCTGGCAAAAAGTCGGTCGACTTCTGCCTGCGTTTCAGGATCAAGCTGCCAGCCAACCGGCTGCCTCTGCAATGTGTTGTTAAAAAGGCCACGTTTCTTGAGCAGGTATTTTTCGATCGCCAGAAATCCATCGAGACCACCCTGAAGCTGTAACGCAACGAGAGCACCTATAGGAAGTGATAATTGGTAAGTACGGTCGTCATCGCATGCAGCTAATGCTTTCCAGAGCGCTACAATTCCATCGAGCAGATCCGTACCGGGCATGGTTCCGACGATTCCGCGTCGGTAACAGTCGACGAGGTTTATACCTCCAGAACCCTCAAAGATGCGAGCCTTGCCATCGGTCGCATCGCGAAGTTTGGAGAGATTAGGACCAAGCGGACTGGCTTCAGGTTTGAACAGGATGCGATCGGGGCCAAATTGTTCCAGCAAACTCAAATAGACGCTTAAGTCGATCGCCGCACCGACGTAATTGGAAGCGTCCTGAACGACAAGCGGAATCGCAATGCCGCTAACGATCGCTGCGAAGTATTCTCGAGTGGCCGAACTGCTTAGTGACGTGGCTACCGGTGGGATCGCCATCACGGCACTTGCTCCAAGGCCTTCGGCGTGTTTTGCAAACTCCACCGCTTCGTCCGTGCTTTCTGCGCCCACACTGATGACGGTGAATCCGCGTCCCCGAACGCCCTGGCACACCAGACCAGCCAACTCACGCCTGCCATGGTAACCCAACCGCAGCACCTCACTGACCATCGCGACCACCACGCCGTCAGCACCCGTCTCAAACGCCCAGTCGATCTCGCGTTGCAGTATAGCGTTATCGATCGAACCATCGTCCGTGAATGGCGTATGGAGCACGGGAAGTACTCCGTGTAGTTGTACGTTAGATGGCGAGGGCATTACGAATCGCTTGTGTCATAGTTTCAAGGGTTAGTTCTAGACTGCCTCGGTCGAAGGGCGTTTGCCATACTGGATAGACTTCAGTGTCGTAGAGGTCTGAGGGCGGCAGATAGCCGATCGAGCCGTTGATTAAGTTCATGCAAATGACAGTGCGATCGGGAAATCGGCGGCGCAGTTCTTGTTGAAGAACGGAGTAAGGTTCGCAGCAACTACCGACGAGCACCGCGTCGCCGATTCGCCATGCAGTGATCGGCAGACTGAATGTTGAGCCATCCCCAATTCCGCGACGAATATCGCGTTTGCGCCGTAGCCGTTCTTCCAGAGCGCGATCGGTACTGGCTAAACGCTGCTCCTCCAACTCATCCGCCGAGGGCCAGTCCTTCAGTGGTAGATCGACAGTGGTTTGGTTGGCTTTCAATACTTGAGAAGGCTCGCACGATTCGTGTTTCCAGACAGCCAGCGGGGCGCCCGATTCAACGGTTTCAGAAAAAGCCAAACGCGTACCTGGTGGTTCCATCCCTTGTAATGTTGAGAGGGCTGCATACGCCAGTTGCCGACCATGACCGTCCGCGATTTCGGGATCACCAACGTACTGATATCGCGGTGCTAGATCGCCGCACGCACCGAGCATGAACAAGGCCGGTGCGCGAGTGACTTGCTCCATGGTTTCCCTCATGGACCCGACGTAGTCCGAGGATATCGCAGTGTTTTCCCAAGCCAATGTTGTCGGATGGCATGCATAGTTTGTTATTGTTGAGACGATACGACCCGATGCATCCGTCACCCGTCCTACAATCAAAGTGTCGTCAGGCTTTCCGCCAGGATTGAAACCACAGAGGATGCGAGAGTTTCCTGGAACCGGGTCAGGAAGATCACGATGGGTCGCTAGGCTGCATCGCCCGGTGTGCCAGTCCAGTGTGGCTTCGATCTGGTTTTTCAGCGCTTGACGTACTGCGAAAACTGTCGATTCGAAGACGTGTTCCATCCAGGTTCGCAGTAGATCGCTGCCGAGTAAGGAATCGTCAGCGTCCATCAACGGCGGGCCAGAGTGAGTATGGCTGAGGGCAAAGATCAAGTTCGCAGGCTGGAGCTTGAGCGTTTCAAGCAATCGAGTTGAAAACTTCGTATACGTCAGCGGCGTTTTCCACCAACCGAGGTCGGCGTCTACGAACACGAGTGGTTGACCGCCATCCAATTTAGCCAATGCTAGAACAGAGAGCGTTAAGGGACGGTGAATGGAGCAAGCCACATCGTGCTTTGCCGCGCCCCAGTTCCGAGCGTAAATTCCAATAGGCGGTGTGATGTCGGCGCGAGCGATTCCGATTCGACCGTGAAACGACGGTTGCTGAAAGTCTGGCGGGTTGTTCGATTGCATGGCTTACCAATCACCGACTGCTCCGTCGCGATAGAAGACTCGCTGCGGAAGCTCTTGTTGGAACGGATGTTTTAGGACTTCGCTTTCGTTGATAGTAACACCCAGACCGGGCTTCGTGTTGGGTGTCACCGACCGCGTTGTTTCGTCGATAGTATAACCTTCTTCGACAACATCCTGCCGCCATGGCACGTCGCTATGTACCGTCTCGCAGATAATGTAGCTCGGTTGCGAGAACCCAAACTCCAAAGAAGCAGCCGTACTAACCGGGCCTTGCGGGTTATGCGGAGCCAGCGCGATTCGATAAGCGTCAGCCAAGGCAGCGATCCGACGCGCCTCAGTGAAGCCGCCACAATGCGTAATATCGACCTGACAGATCTCGCAACCTCGCACGGCAAACAAGTCACGAAAAGCTGCCAAGTGTGTCATACGTTCGCCCGTTGCGATGGGTGTAGTAACGGCAGCATTGATCGCGGCGAGGCTTTCGATACTCTCAGGCCAACACGGTTCTTCAAGAAAATAGAGACCAAATGGATCCAATGCTTTGGCGAACTGCATTCCCATCGCTGGAGATGGCCGGGCGTGGCAATCCACCATAATATCGATTTCATCGCCAACGGCTTCTCGCATCGCCGCGACGCATGCAACCGCAGCCTTGATAGGCTTGAGCCCTTCGATCGGCATCGTTGGAGGAACCGCCATGGATTTAAACGCCGTAAAGCCTTCCGCAACCGCTTGGCGTGCGAGATCCGCGAAATGTTTCGCGTTATCCACGGGAGTCTCGTAGAAACTTTCGAGGTTGCCACCGCCCAGATGACAATACAACCGGATCGAGTCACGAACCGGTCCACCCCACAGTTGGTGGCAGGGAACTCCGTGAATCTTACCAATGATGTCCCACAGCGCGAGATCGATCCCGGCAATAGCGGTTGATCGCGTGATTCCGTTGCCGTGCCAAAAGTGTTGCCGCCACATCATTTGCCAAAGATGTTCGACACGCGTCGGATCCTCGCCGAGGAGCAAGTGCGAAAGATCCTCCACGGCCCCGACGATGCTGCGCGTGTGCCATTCTAAAGTCGCTTCTCCCCAGCCGAACAGTCCAGGTTGGTCGGTGATGATTTTCACGAAAACCCAGTTCCGCATGCGAGCGTGGCAGACAAGCGTTTCGATCCCGGAGATTTTCATATTAGCTTTTTTACCAGAATGGACACGAGACTTGGCAGCTCGAATGCCCCGCCAGCAGCAATGCATCTGGAGCCAGTTAACTTACGAAGCTGATTCGCCGGTTGGACAAGCAAACGAAGGTCTTTTTTCGTTGGATCGGTGGCAGTAGCAAGAGCGAACTTTCCCTCCATCATTCACTATTTCTTCGAATTCTGCTTCTCTGCGCGTTCTTTCTGTAGTTTGCTATTTTCCTTGAAATGCTTTTCGAACTTGGCAACTTTGTCAACGATGATGTTTTGGCAGTAGGCTTGTCCCGGATGCAGCTTGAAATAGTTTTGGTGGTAGTCTTCTGCAGGATAAAAATCGGGAAGCGGGCTAATTTCAGTCGTGATTTTTCTGAAGACTTTATCTTCCAAGAGCTTGGCTTTCATCTTCTCGGCTGCTTCGCGTTGCGCGTCGTCGTGATAGAAAACGACGGACCGATACTGAGTTCCGACGTCTGCCCCCTGTTTGTTTAATTCCGTCGGGTCATGTGTCTTAAAGAAGATCAAAAGCATCTCATCGAACGATACCACTGCAGGGTCAAAAGTAATTTGACAAACCTCTGCGTGCCCCGTGCGTTTGCTGGAAACAGCTTCGTACGTTGGATTTGCGACGTTCCCGCCAGCGTATCCAGATACTACGGTTTTCACTCCGTCGACCCGTTGGTAGACGGCTTCCACGCACCAAAAACATCCGCCGCCAAATGTTGCTGTTTCCAATTTATTTTCCTCAGTTGCTTTGATTGGGTTGGGCGTTTTGATTGCGCCCTTGCCACGGGTTGTTTTCTCTTGAGCGACAAGCCAATAAACCGAGCTTATCGATAAAACGAGCGCTGCAAAAAAAACGATCATGGGCCTGTGACTGACACTCTTCATCGTAATTCTCCAAAGTTGAATTCGGCGGGATTCTACGCAGGGGGCAAGTCCCTTTATTTTACCCGGACGGCAACCAAGGGACAGGACACGATACAATACGCATAAAATACAATACGCATAAAATGCAGTTCGGGTCGCCTTTTCCGAGGCGTTGGGTGTTTTAATGGATTTATTTGCACATGCTGAGAACGCGAACCGCGAAAAAGCTTTACCTCTGGCAGCCCGCATGCGGCCCAAGAAACTCAGTGAATTCGTTGGGCAATCGCATTTTTTGGCGCCAGGCAAACTCCTGAATCGGCTGATCGCAGCAAAACGTGTGCAATCCGTTATTTTCTACGGGCCTCCTGGAACAGGGAAGACCACTTTGGCACATCTTCTCGCTATCGAGACGGGCGGACAGTTTCGTCAAATCAACGCAGTTACCAGCGGAATCAAGGAGTTGCGTGAAGCGTTGCAATGGGCAAAAGACGAACTTCTGACCGGAGGTGCTAGACCGATCCTCTTTATTGACGAGATACATCGATTCAATCGCGCTCAGCAAGATGCACTGCTGCCGGACGTCGAGGACGGAATCGTTGCATTGGTCGGGGCTACGACAAGCAACCCTTTCTTTTCTGTCAATGGAGCACTATTGAGTCGCTCCCAACTTTTCGAACTCAAGCCGCTTACGGAAACCGAGATTGTAGGGCTCTTAGAACGCGCGATTACAGATCGAACTCGCGGGATGGGAATGCACAACATTCAGGCGAACCGGGACGCCCTCGTTGCCTGCGCTACTATGGCAGAGGGGGATGCACGCCGCGCTTTAGGTGCCCTGGAACTCGCGGTTCTTTCGTCGAATACCTCGCCTGTCATTCTGGACGTCGCTCTCGTTCGAGAGAGCATGCAGAAAAAGGTCCTGCAATTCGACGCAAGCGGCGAACAGCATTACGACATGGCCAGCGCTTTGATCAAAAGCATTCGCGGCTCGGATGTGGATGCCGCTCTCTATTGGCTTTCACGTGCCATTGAAAGTGGCGAAGAGATTCGATTTCTCTGCCGAAGACTGGTGATTCTCGCCAGTGAAGATATAGGCAATGCGGATCCTCACGCATTGCCTCTGGCCGTGGCGGGCATGCAAGCGTGCGAGTTCGTTGGATTGCCCGAGTGCCAACTCACGCTGTCCCAAGTTGTAATTTATTTAGCTCTTGCTCCCAAAAGCAATTCGGCGACGACCGCGATTGCCGCTGCCCAGAACGACGTTCGAGAAGGCACGGTCATTCCAGTACCAGTGCATCTCCGCGACAGCCATTACCCGGGTTCAAAACAGTTAGGACACGGTCAGGGATACGAATATTCGCATGAGTCTCAGGACGGCATCGCCGCGCAAGACTACTTGGGGGTAGACCGACAATACTACCGACCAACAGACCGTGGTTTCGAGCAGGAACTAGCTCGGCGTTGGGAGGAAATTCAAAAGCGTTTGAAGAATCGTTAACTTCTGTCGTTTACAATCCCCACATCGCGAATTGGGAGCAAACGCCATTGCATCCGATGTTGAACAGATCGAGGCCTAAGCCTCGATCGCGGACTTGCTGGAAACGATTCTGACTTGCTGGAAACGATCGCGGAGCGATCTGCCACATTTTACCATTGAGCGGCCTTGCGAAGTCCAGCTAGATCTAGTACGCCTTCATTGCTTACCAGCATGCACAGGTCGGGATTTTTTAGGACTTCGCTGAGTCTCATGGGGCGGCCATCTACGATGACTTCGTTGGACATCAGACGAATGCCATGACTGTAGTCGACATACCAATCGACATGGCCAGCATAAAGACCCTGTATTGGCTGTCCGTCTGGCATGTGCCACCCGTAAATCGCAACCTTGTGCGGCTTGATCCTCAAGGCGTTGCTATAAACAACATCTTTTTTGATGCCGGCAACCAACTTCCTGCCTGAACTTTCGGCGAGCTGCGATTCGATGATCCGATGGTGCTCGAAGAACGTTTCCACCAAATCGCGGTCGATGGTTAATGGGCGCGGCTCCATGCGTGTAGTTGCCGCAGCGAAAATAGCATCTGAAATTCTTGTCGTTATCAACGATGCTTCAAAAGCGTCGGCAATCTGTACCGCACTGTTGGGTGAAAGCGGAACTCGAAAGGAATCGCCGTCCTCGCCGATAGCTAAATAGTCAGGCATTGCAAATACGATTCCCGAATGCGGCATACCCGTCTTATCAACGCACTGTAAGCGAACAGGATACAGCTCCCTTAAACTGTTAGGGAAGTTGCCAGCAAGCAGCTCTCGAACAATGGCTGCCTCGCGTTCGGTGCGCGGTATCCCTCTCATTTTGTCATGAAATTTTGAACCAGTTATTGCGTCAGGCTCTCTAGGCAGAGCGTCAAGGGACTTCTTAGGGATGCGCTCGGCGGAAATGAACGCTTGCTCCGATTTTCGTTCCTGGAACGGCTGTTTTTGGACCCATTTGCTAAAAGCCGGTGGTCCGCCAAACTGTCCCCACGACGTTTCAAGTGGAGTACCAAACGTCAGACTGCTGAGCACACCATTCATCTCTCCAACCAACGCCGTATGGAGGATCTTGTTATCCGGATTGCGATGAACAAAAAACTGAATCTGGCCCGAGAGTCCGACAACGTGTCGAAACAAACCGAGTTCGCTTTCCTGCAGACTAGTGTCTCTCCTAAATCGAGTGAACATGCGTTCAGATGCACGCCAAGTTCCACCGTCGGGTTCCACCACTTTTTTGCCATTAAGTTCGATCTCTCGATCGTCGTAGGCGACAACGATAAGCTTGCGATCTGCGGAGGCGTTCAGCCATTTCAGCAATCGCTCGCCGTGCCCAACTTCGTCCGAATAGGAATAGTTAGCGTCAAGAAAGATGATACGGGATATTTCTGCCGGAATGGATTCCACTTTAGCGATGTACTCCCAAAGGAACGCCCCGCCACCGCTGTGACAACTCAACGCCACATCCTGGGCGTTGCAATCGGACTTGAGAGACCGTACGATTTCGTGAATGATTGCGGCCGCAGATGGGTTTTCCTTTCGAAAGATTGGCCAACTCAGCTTTGGAGCTTGAACCACCGCGAGAATCCATTCGTGATCTGGGTCGATAGCGCGAAGGGCTCGAATCTGGGCTGCGACATGCTGAATTTGAAAATGCCAATCGATCCCTTCGTTGGCTTGACAACCAAGCGTCTGCTCGATTGAATTTCCGTTGGGGGTCGCAAATACGACGAGACGACGGGACCTTGACGATATTTCCCGCCGTGCATTCACAAAGACCCGTATGCCACTTTCGAGAGTCGTCCATCGCACCTGCTCGTCGAATGACGCCGAAGCCTCGAACGCAGGCAACAACGCTTCGCTTGCGACGACACAAGAGCCTATTAAGCAGAACATAACGAGCGAATTTAGCTGTTGCATTGTCATGTCAGGCTGGCAGCCTGTCCTAGGCTAACGTTTGTCGAAGTCGTCTTTGTTGATCCCGTAAGTTTCCAATTTGCGATACATGGTCGCTCGCGAGATACCGAGCAATTCTGCGGCCTCAGGAATGCTTCCACGAGTGCGTCGCATGGCTTCTTGAATCAATCGCTTTTCCCACTGCTCGATATTCAACGTGTCAAATACTTCTGTCTTCGATTCATGCAGTGTCAAGTCGGACGCTTGGATTTCATCACCCGCTGCCAGCACGATGGCGCTATCGATAATATTTCGCAATTGCCTGACATTGCCTGGCCAATTGTATTCCAGCAGCCGCTTGCGCGCCGCCTCGCTCAGTTTGATTTGCACGCGACCATGCTGACGACCGAAGTGTTCGAGAAAATGGTTGAGTAGCAGAGAAATGTCTTCGCCGCGCTGACGAAGTGGCGGCACTTTCATTTCAAACACACTGAGCCGGTAGTATAGATCTTCGCGAAATCGCTTGTCCGTCACGAATTCGCTCAAGTCGCGGTTAGTGGCCGTCAGTACGCGAACATCGACTCGCACTTCTTTGCGACCACCAACTGGCAGAAATGGATGTCCCTCAAGGATACGTAGCAATTTCGCTTGGCCCGACAGTGTCATCTCACCGATTTCATCGAGGAAGAGCGTGCCACAGTGCGCTTGTTGGAACCAACCAATATGTTCCTTGTCCGCCCCAGTGAAGGCTCCTTTTACATGGCCGAAGAGCTGGCTTTCAATGAGCTCGCTTGGAATCGCCGCGCAATTGACACTGAGCATCGGTCGATCGGCTCGCGAGCTCGCTTTGTGGATTGCGCGCGCGACAAGTTCTTTGCCGACGCCGCTTTCGCCCCGGATCAGAATGCTACCCGTCGCTTTGGCAACACGTGAGATGCGCTCTTTGAGCTCAAGCATAAGTGGGCACTGACCCAGCAGTTCGTCGAAGTCTGCATTTTTTACTTGAAGTCTTCCGTGATCGAGGCGCAATGACGATTCCTTCCGAGCCCGCACCAACGAAGCAGCGAGGAAACTCGCTGAAGCAATCGTAAAGTCAAACGAATGCTTTTCGAAAACCTCCTTATCGCGGTATAAGTGGACTACTCCAATGGTCTTACAATCATTTAGCAACGGAACACATATCGCGTCGGCATAATGCAGAAGCGGACCATCGCCTGGTGACTGCGACTCGTTTTTAACCCAAACCGCAGTGGCTTGTTTGCAAACCATTTCGGTCAGCATGTGGCTAAGGACGATTCGAGGTTCGTTCGTGTTCGGATACTTGCCATGCACCGTTAACTTGCCATCCTCATCGGCTAACAAGAATGCGACGAAGGTAGCCTTGGTTCGATTTCTCAAAACTTCGATCGCCAAAGCGACTACTTCGTCCGGAGTAGTCAGCGAAATGCATCGAATGGATAGTTGGTGCAGATCGGACAAATCCTCCGTTCGTCCAGCCTTTCGAAGGGAAAGGAAGGCCGACATGCCTGACGCAAAACCGTCAGGCGTACTCCCGAGTTTGTCACCCCGAAGATCATGCGAAAGATTAATTCGCTCAACTGTAATATCTTCGTTGAGCGTATCGTCAATGAACTCAAGCTCCGTGTTGCCGATACGAATGCGGTTTCCGTGTGCTAAAACTGCCACGTCCACCTTCGAACCATTCAACAAAGTGCCGTTTCGGGAACCAGCATCGAGAACCCGCCATTGGGATTCTCGGTAGACCAATCTGGCATGAACGCGAGAGGAAAGCGGATCGTTGAGTTGGATATTGCATTCCAACCCTCGGCCCATCGTATTTTCGATTGCTTGATTTAACGAGTAACGAGAATCAAGGTCTCGGCCTCGTTTAATGACTAGGTACGTCGACATCGGCAGTGTGTAAAGCGGTAAGTGTTTGGCTGGCAACAGTATACGCCAAATTGTCTCATTTTGCTACAGGATCAAAATGTTTAACCCGCGTAGCGGCTGGCGACGTCTGTAACGCATCTACGGCGTTCCAATGCGTTCCAGTGCATTCCTGCGTTCCACTATCGGAAGGTTTGGGATATCATCTCGCAGGATCGTGTGCCGAGCGACCGCACGGCATTCCACTCAGGCCGGGAGATTATTTAACTTTGCAAGCCAAAATCGTTTTGTTACCTGGAGATGGCATCGGTCCCGAGGTCATTGGCCAAGCCCACCGTGTCCTTGAGGCCGTTGCATCCAAATTTGGACATCAGTTTGAGTTTTCCGAGCACATCATTGGTGGCATCGCAATTGATCAGACCGGTGATGCGTTACCAGATGCGACAATCGCTGCCTGCAAGGCGTCCGACGCGATCTTATTGGGTGCGGTTGGCGGCCCAAAATGGGATGACCCGAATGCAAAGACTCGACCCGAAGCCGGCTTGCTCAAGATTCGTAAAGAGCTAGGTCTATTTGCAAACCTCCGCCCAATCGTAACCTTTGAGGAGTTGCTGGACTCGTCTCCACTCAAGCGGGAAATTATCGAAGGGACTGATATTCTCTTCTTTCGTGAACTTACAGGTGGGCTGTACTTTGGCCCCTCTGGTTTGGAGGAGCTGCCTGACGGCCAACAACGCGCGTATAGTACCGCCGTTTACACCACTTCTGAAGTCGAACGGATTGTTCGGATGGCAGCACATGCGGCTTTGAAACGCCGTAATAAACTGACCATGGTTGACAAAGCGAATGTACTGGAAGCGTCACGTTTGTGGCGCCGTGTCTCGGCACGCATCATGAAGGAAGAGTTTCCGTCAATTGCCTACGATGTTGTCCTAGTCGATTCCATGGCCATGCATTTGCTAAGTCGTCCAACCAGTTTCGACGTCGTGGTGACAAGCAATATGTTCGGTGATATCTTGACCGATGAAGCGTCGATGCTACCCGGTTCACTCGGGATGCTACCGAGCGCATCGCTTGGATCAAGCGGTCCAGGTCTTTACGAGCCCATCCACGGCTCGGCTCCGGACATCGCTGGCAAAGGTATTGCGAACCCATTAGCAACGATACTTGCGGCCGCCATGTTGTTGCGGCATTCTCTCGGCCTTGAAAAAGAAGCTGCCACGGTGGAAGCGGCAGTGAAATGTGTTCTTGCTGCTGGTTATCGAACTGCGGATTTAGTACGGCGAGGAGAGCCGTCGCTCGGTACCGTTGCTATCACCGACCACGTGCTTCAGTCTATGGCCGGATGATTTGCCCCTTTTGCTCACTGCTCTGCGATGCAGATAACTTCAAAGAAATTCAGTGCGATCGGCGAACGGCATCGCTCGTCCAGCTAGAGTCCTTTCGTTCGATAGAAGCCGGATTGACGCGAGAGGGAAAACAAGTTGACCCCGAATCGATTTTGGAGGCAATTGAATCTGCGATTGTTAC
>JAYVPE010000685.1:0-12193 GCA_043757575.1 Pirellula sp. | reverse complement strand
TTTGTTGCTATTACGTTAAACCGCAAAAACGCCTGGAGGGTTCGGGTTTTTTCGGGAAAACATCAAAGTCTCTCAGTTAAGGTTCGCTTGATTGAGGCCTAGTTGGAGGTAATTCAAGGAGAATTCACGTTTCGAAAGAGCATTGTCGTGGATCCAAATTCAGATGTGCAGAAAAACGGCTCCTTAAACCTTGACTGTCTGCAATCTTGCACAAGAGCCTTCAATTAATGAATAGACTAAAACTGAAAGTAGATGAACTGATTAATTGGACGTAGGTATGTGAACACTACCAAAATTACAACAGTCAAGCCCGCAGTGTTTAGAACAAATGAAATCACAGGCCATTTTGAATACACAGGGACCGCATACGTCCTTGTGAAGTAGGTTGCGTAGAAAAACATTAGCATTAATGCGGCCGCAAGATACGTATTCTGGTGAAGTCCAAGCGAAGCGAAATGCCGATAGTCAAACAGCTTTGAGCACATCGCAATAGTATGATTCAGATCCTTGCAACGGAACGGGATCCACCCAACCATCACAATGAATAACGTCAGCAAATGTGCAACCAAACGTTGTATTAAATTTGGCAGTGGCCAACGAATTCCACAAGTCAGACGCTCCAAATAAATGAATGTGGCATGATACAAGCCCCAGATCAAGAATGTCCAATTTGCGCCGTGCCACATCCCCATGATTGCCCATGTCAAAAAAAGGGCTGACTTGCGTCTTGCAGAAGCGGGCGTACCAAGCGAGTTCCCAATCCCCTCCTTTCCCGAAGTATTAATAACGTGTATGCCACTCAAGGGCAAATAAAGGTAGTCACGAATCCAAGCAGAAAGAGAAATGTGCCACCGCTTCCAAAAGTCCTTGAGAGAACATGCAATAAATGGAAAATTAAAGTTCTCCGGTATCTCGATTCCCATCAGCTTTGCGGTGCCTAATGCGATATGCGAATAAGCAGAGAAATCAAAATAAATTTGAAAGCCAAATAGAAACGCTAAGGTCATAACGTCAATGGCAGACAAAACGTTGGAATCCTTTAAAAATCCTTCGTCGACCATCCCGCCAATGTTGTCAGCCAAAAACACCTTAATGAGTAACCCGAATAGAATGCGCCTTACCCCAAGGTTAATGAACTCCAACCGGAATCCAGTTCTTGTCTTCAACTGGCATATCAACTCACTTGCTCTTTGAATAGGCCCGGCCACCAACTTCGGAAAAAATGTCACAAACAAGGCATAGTGGATGAATCGTCTCTCAGGTTTCATGATTCCGCGATAGACATCCACAGTGTAGCTTACCGTCTCGAACGTATAGAAACTAATTCCAAACGGTAAGATTACTCGATAAAGAGGGATTCTACCAACTGTACCTAACGAGTCCAATACTGAGTTGATATTCTCAGTGATAAAGAAGAGGTATTTGAAATAGAATAGGAGACCAAGATTTAGCGTTAATGTTATTGCCAGCAAGCATCTTCTTCTTGATTTGTTATTCTTTGGAGTCTCGTCGATCGCAATGGCCGCGAAATAGTCAATTGTTGCAGAAAGCAACATAACGGCCAGGAACTCAAATCTCCAGAATCCATAAAAAACTAGACTTGCGCCGAAAACAAACCAAAGGCGAAGCTGCGTTGGAAGCACCCAGTATAATGGGATAACAATTGACAAAAACAGCAAATAGGTTACGGAATTGAAAATCATGGCGAGAAAATAAAATCTTCAAGAACCGGGGATATAGAATCAAACAGTCTCCTGTGCCCTTCGAATTGAAAGTGCATGAAATCGTATTCTGGTTTTCCGTATAAGTTTGTCGAATCCTTCATGCCCCAATACTGACCAGGTACAATCGAATCAATGTCAAGGAAACGAACACCCGGTAATTGCTTAACCCGTTCTTGAAGTTCGCTTTTAAATCGATCGTACTCTTGCATGTCGTAGGGTGGAGCAACGTCTTGCCGTAGCGGCGGAATGTACAGTAGGACGTTCACTTTTCGTAGCGAAGCAGTCCGAAGAATCTCGTCCAATGATGCTAGATTGTCATTCATGATGCCTGGGATCATCTTTCTAATACTCTGAGGCGTGATCCCGAACAAAGTGTTTCGCAACCGGTATAAGAGGATTGAGATCTCTCCTCGAATGTTTGCACGAGAGTTCCAGATCAACACATTCTCGCTCAGGAACTTATTTAGTATGAATTCAGAATGATCTTGAAGTGCATCAAATTTCTTGGCCGAAACATCGGATAAAGACGCGTTTCGTACATCCAACAGAAGGCTCTTGAGTTTTTTGTTGATAGGGATAGTGCTGTCCAATTCCACATTCTGTGTCGCGATGTGTTCAAAGAAACTCTGACGAATGTTATTCTCCCGCAAATCGTCGTAGAATACTGGAAGAACAAGTAGTTCAATTGGCAGTCTATTAAGCCAATACTGAAAAATCACGTGATGTTCCTGGAGATTGGCATTCGGAAGCGAATGGCCGAGAACAAACCTATGTCCCTCAAAATGCTTCGATACTAGGCCGACATAGTTTTCTTGGCCTTTGCGGTACTGGTTTATTCCATGTGTTTGAGAGTTGCCAAGAATTAGTATACACGTTTTTTCGGACTGCTCTACTTCACGGATGATCGCTGATTCGAATTCTTGAGATGGCGTGCTAGTATGAATCAGTATATCTTTTTTTTCTGCAAACACACTGGTAGTGTTTGCACCTAGATCAAAATCTTCAAATGCTCTGCGATCGCTAAAATATTTGAAAGTTATCACAAAAGAGAACACGATAGCTAACACAAGCTCTAGTACTAATACAGTTTGTTTACGTTCCATATGAAGATTCCTAGATGCTATCGCAATTTCGCAAGACGCACACCAATTTCGTTATTTGTCATTCGATTTCTTTTTTCGTAGTAAATCGTCTAGTTCGATTTCGACCAATAGACGGTACAAGCGGAGTCTTTAAGGATCGTCATTCTCGCCAGGCATTTGTAAGCAACCCGTTGCATCGAATTATTTCTACTTCGTTCCGAAGCTTACATCCTGGATGAACCAAGTCGAGAGCTGGCTTGGCGTTGTACGGCGAAAAGTAACGCGGTTCGGTAATTTTGTTTCTCTTGAGAATCTCCGAAACATGCTTACACAATTTATCGACTACTACAACGATGTGCTCGCCCATCCATACGCGTGGACATATCGAGGTAAGCCGCTATGCGTTTAGGCGACTTACGAGGACTGCGAAAGTTGATGGCTTGGTGCTATGGAATTTGCAATCAAAGGATCTAGGATTAAGTTGCATCAACATAGTCGCACGTTGCAAAGTTATTTCATCTTGGAACGATAATGAGATATCTGCTCGCGGGGAATAGCCAGAGTATTGAATACGCAATGGTCTACCGAGGCAAAAGTCGGACTCTCGCCATCAAATAGCTCATAACCATTGTCCATCAGGATTTTCGTTGCTTCCTCGCTTTGTTCGCCACCCACTTCAATGTAGATCTTTGGCCGGATTTCACTCAACAAACGTGTCGCTCCACGCAATGCGAAAATCTCCGCCCCCTCAACGTCAATCTTCACCAACGATGGGGCACGATAGTAGTCGAGCAGTGAATCCAGAGAAATAGTCACAACATCTTGATTATATCGAACACCACCCGACTGGCTTCTCGTAGACGCAGTCGCTAATCCATTGGAGGCTCGGCCTCGCTCAGCGATTTGCAAAACAGTGAAGCCCATTCGCTGGGATATCGCTACGCACAACACTTTGACATTCGGAAACTTTTTGATGTTTGCATTTACGGAGCGTTGCAGAAGCCAGCCGAGAAAAAGGTCCGCTTCAACCGCAAGAACAGAACCTTGCGTTCCAACTTTGCTCGCTGCTGCAAATGCCAGCACCCCGACATTCGCGCCGATGTCCCAAATGTGATCCCCCGGGGCAATAACTCGGCGGGTTAGCGTTAACAATGGAGCGCTCATACTCTGGCTAGCAAGGGATGGCTTGAGAAACTGCAATGCCGAATCAGGAGTTACATAAATTGCCGCACTGCCAAACTCTTTCGGCAGTTTGCGTCGAAATGTTGTATTGCGGAATGCAAATTCAAAAAAGCGTCGAATCTGGTAGTTTTTCAATTTCTTTCCTTCGTCGTAGTAAATCGTCTAGTTCGATGTCGACCAATAGACGGTACAAAAAAGCCTGTGTGAAATGGTAAATGAATCCCTGCTTCCCATCCAGGAAGCCCAGTCGCAAGAAATAACGATAGAAAAAGTAAATAAATGGCCTAACGAAGAGTGGCAATTTGTACCAATACTTTTTCAAGAAAAGCGTCCGTTGGTCTGGCGTTGCAAACAAGGAAGGCTTAACTGGAAATTCAATATTTTGAAATCTTCGGCGGCATTCTTCTTCCGCTTGCCGCTTTGCAAACTTGCATTGCTTAGTAACCCAAAAACCAATGTCATTTTCTTTTTGATTATCTTCGATCAAATCGCATTCTATCTTAGCGGTTTCACCATTCACGTAGAAGTGTAAATCAACGAGGTCGTGTTCGTCAACGTATCCGCAATCGTGGCGAAACATTCGAAGCCAGTAACGAGGATAGATCGTTCCATGTCGTATAAACTTGCCTCGAAATATCTGTTTGTGCCTGACATAGTAGCCATTTATTCCAGAATCGTCTTTGCAGATCGTATTCGAAATGGCATCTTTTAATTTTGCAGACATGACAAAGTCTGCATCCATTGCAAAAATCCAGGGTGTGTTAATCTGCAGGTGCTTTAAAGCAAAGCTCCATTGTTGCGCATGCCCTTCGTACTTATTCTGACAAATTGTAACAGAATACTCTCTAGCAATATCGAGGGTTTTGTCGGTACTAAAGGAATCCAAAACTTGGATCTCTTGAGCCCAGCCGATGATGCTTTCGATGCATTTCCGTATGTTGGCTTCCTCGTTATACGTCAAAATTACAACGGAAATGGGTGACGTTCGATTCATCGGTAATTCGTTCATCGTTCCCACAGATTGACCTTATAGTCCTATAGATGGTCAAAGAGCTCTGGATTTGCAGCAGCCCAATGGATCAGCTCCTCAACACCTTCATCAACAGCAATTCTTGGCTTCCAATTCAAGCATTCCTTAGCCTTAAAAATATTTGAAACGAACACCTTTTGATCGCCAGGACGCCATTCAGTTGATGAGGTTTCGATCTCATAACCTAACACCCGGCACAGGTGGTTTAAGAGTTCATTCAAGGACATTTGGTTTTGGGGGCCTCCTCCGACATTGAATGCGTTGCCTGTTGCAATCTCCGGCCTGTCGATTGCTGCTTCGTATGCGGCAACCAGGTCTGAAACATGAAGGACGTCTCGTACTTGTTTTCCGTCACCGAAGATCGTGATCGGTTTTTTTAGCACTGCTGCAATCGTAAACCAAGCAACCCAGCCTTGATCCTCAATCCCAAATTGTCGAGTACCGTAAATGCAGGATTGTCTAAATGTGCACGCCTTTAAGCCATAAATGCGAGAATAGTCGATAACGTATTGATCCGCTGTTCCCTTGGAGCAACCGTACGGTGAATGAAAACTCAGTGGAAAGTCTTCTGCAACTCCTTGTTTCATTTCCTCATACTCGTACCTTCCTCCTTGTTCGCAAACGGCCACATTGTCCATTTTTCCGTATACTTTGTTGGTGGAGGCGTTTATCAGGAAGGCATTCGGACAGCTGGTTCTTAAACTCTCCAGAAGATTAAATGTTCCAACGGCGTTTATTTCGAAGTCCTCTCGAGGGTTTTTCACAGACGTCGTTACCGCGACCTGAGCTGCAAGGTGTATGACGTTTGAAGGTTGAAATTCACTCACCGTTTTCAATAACTGAACACTGTCCCGAATATCAACGTTAGAAAAATCTATCTTCGCTTGCTTGTCCAACCATCGAAGGTTTTCCTTTGTCCCAGCCCTTGAGAGGTTATCGACAACACAAACCGACCATCCATTTTTCGCAAAATGAGCACATGTGTGTACGCCAATGAATCCGGCGCCACCTGTTACAAGCAATCTTTTTTTCATACCATATTATCCGAAAAAGCAAAACGCATCAACTCTATCATGAGTTGCAATAAACAAATCCCATTCATGAATTGTGTTCCCGCACACAATCGCAATATTGTCTTCTCCAACGTAGAAAATCCAGCGTAGATCACAGATCCGGTAGATTTAACGGTCGCAGCATTCAGTCAAGAATCGTTCTTTTGGAAAATCACGACAATTAAATACAGACTGCATTTCTAGCGCAATCCATCACAGCCCGACTTGTGATCGACGCCTAAACTACTATAGCGACCAATTGAATGTTCAAGGACCACAAGCATCCATTGTTTGTACCAGTCGTTCGGTTTCACGGGACAACGTGCAAGAGTTTCTGAGAATGCGTTTCGCCAGTTCTCGTTTTCCAAGAGCCACTGCCTGAACGGAAAACTGAATCCACGTTTTGGCTGTCGATAGATCCACTCGGGAACATCCTCCACCGCGTCAACAAGAAGTTTTTTCCCCGCACTTAGTCGAATCGAATTGGGAATTTTCGTAACTGATTCGACAAGTGTGTGGTCGACGAAGGGTACGCGAAGCTCCAATCCCCAAGCCATACTCATCACATCACTGTCTCGAAGTAGTTGATTTCTCATGTATCGAGTCAACTCCAGATAACTTATTTGATCGGGCATAGACCAGTTGGGCACCGTGTCAATCAAATCGCTCCAATCAATTAGTTTAGCTTGCGTCCCCAGTAAGTGAGAAACGATACTCATTGCTTCACCATACGTGAAAATTCCTCGCATAGCACAATATGCAAGCCTTGATTCGCCTGAAGAGCGGAGATAATGGGCAATTCGTGATCTAGGACCTGTTTGCCAAACCTGCCCCATGATGGACGCGATAGCTGGACGGCAAAATGGCATTTTGCCCAGCCTTTTGTGCCAAGAGATCATTGTTGGAATTCGACGAAATGACGGGTAGCTGCCGAAAAGTTCGTCTCCACCTAGTCCAGACAAGACAACTTTGACTCCGTGGTCGTGGGCGAGTTTAGAAACGCAATAGGTATTGAAACCGTCGTTGCTTGGTTGATCCATGGCCTCAATGAAGCTTGAAAATAGCTCTTGACCATCTGCCGATTTCATTTTCCATTCATGGTGGTCCGTTCCGAAATGATCTGCTGTACGGCGAGCAAGATCACCTTCACTTATTGACTTGTCGTCGAAAGATATCGAAAAGGTTTTCAAATCCTTGAAGCCCAGTTTAACCGCCAACGCTAAGATGGCAGTGGAGTCTATACCTCCACTCAGGAAAATTCCTACCGGTACGTCGCTAACAAAATGACGACGAATTGAGTCATGAAGACTGTCCCTAAGTACTCCCCGATAATCCACATTCGTATTTTCACAAAGGCGATCTGTTCCTGTATTCAACAATGGAAATTGGATTTCCCATTGGGTGGATATGCTTGATTTTCCATTGCACCAGATCAAAGAGTGTCCGGGAGGAAGCATTTCTATATCTTGTATCATTGTCGATGGTTCTTGCACGCTCCCCATAAGAAGAAAGCCTGCAATCGCTCGCTCGTCCAACTTGTGCGACCCAAGTCGTGCAGCCAACAAAGACCGCAACTCAGACGCAAACGCTATCTTCCCGTCCTTGCGCCAAACATAAAGTGGTTTGATTCCTAAAGGATCTCTGGCTAGGAAGAGTTGCTCCTTGTCTCGGTCCCAAATCGCTATGGCATACATTCCCTTTAACGATCGGACACATTCAGCTCCATCTCTCGCGTAAAGCTCTAGTATCACTTCCGTATCGCAATCGCTACGAAAGACGGAACCCTTCGCAACGAGTTCTTTTCTTAGGCTTGCAAAATTATAGATCTCACCATTAAAGACAACAGTAAATCGTTGATCACGTGAGTGCATGGGTTGGTGACCAGCAGAACTAAGATCAAGAATCGAGAGCCGGCGGTGTGCCATCCCAACCAATCCGGATGAAGCAACCCAACTTTCGCCGTCGTCGGGGCCACGATGAATCAATTCTTTTTCCATTGCAAAGATATCATCCTTGCAAATTGGTTGACGGTTTCTAGTAGTGGCAATTCCCCCAATTCCACACATTCTAATTCATTTTTCTCGTTTGAGACTTTGTTGGCGAGGACAATTCGTCCAGCATATATTTATAGACGTCTAAATATTGATTCGCGATCGCACATGGTTCGAAACGACGGACATTCTCATTCCCCAGAGCTACTAGTTCTTTACGATACTCTTCATCGCTCACAACTCGCATTATTCCATCGCGTATAGCTTTTACATCGAAAGGGTCGACTAAACACGCCGCCCTCCCTGCTACTTCAGGCATAGAGCTCAAATTACTCGTAACGACAGGACGACCGACCCGTTGAGCTTCAAGGATCGGCATTCCAAAGCCTTCATATGTTGAAACAAAACTAAGTAAATCGCATTTATTGTACTGGTGGACAACTTCTGCTTGCGAGAGAATTTCATGGTTTTCATACTCAATCCCATCGATCGAGAGTTGGCGTTGAATAGAAGTTGGGATAACTCCAATAATAACTAAGCGACAACTAACTCCGCAGCACGCAGCGACCAGTCTCTCAAGATTCTTGTTTGGAGCGGTTCCAACATGAAGAATACGTGGGCGGGACTCATTAAACTCACTCTCGCTCGGATAAAAACTATCGGAGATCGCAACAGGAATAACAACGATTTTTTCAGGTGCACATCCAGTTAAGCGAATTATCTCCTCTTTTACAGACTCGGAGATTGTTGTGATTTTTCTTGCGTGTCGGACTGGCCACTCAAGCCACAGTTTGCGCAACAGTACTCCCTTCGCTCCGCTGTGCTTATGAATGAATCCGCAATCGAGAATTGTCAGCAAGGCTGATTTTTTGCGAACGCCAAGCAATGCGAAATTAATATCGCCAGTGATATGGGTGACCGACTCTTGGCGTAACCATGCATCACCTGCGATTAGCAGACGATTGATTAAGCCGTTGCTGAAAAATGGCGATGTGCGCAACAGGATATCGATTTCTCCAGACAGTCTCTTGCGGATATCGTTAAAAATGAACTCCAAACTGAAGTTCCCATGGGAGCGAGTTCGTCGTTGATAGTGTACTACTTTCATCCTACTTGAACTTTTAGGCGTGGATCATAAGTCGGGGGATCTGGTTTTCGCTAGCAATACTTTCGGCGGTCTATGCGGTATTCCCAACAAAAAATGTAAGTTGGTAAAGACTGCGATATTATTTCGGATCGCCGAACCTACCCGAGTTGTGATCGACGCCGAGATTTCCATTTAATCGTGAATCAGATAAAGTCGATTCTCTTTAATTTCGAATCGCGCTCTGATAGAACTCTGCGAATTTTGCCGCCACTTGTGGCCAGGAGAACGATCGACGCACAAAATCGGATGCTCGCATTCCCATGTTCTTTCTCGCCAGATCAGTAATCGAGCAGGCCTCGCGGATCGATCCGCAAATTGCATCAACATTCGGCTCAACCCACCAGCCAATCCCATTCACCTTAAGCGACTCCCATGGCGTCGCTGTTGTTGTAATCACAGGCAATCCGGCATACATAGCCTCCGCAATAGAGAGACCAAAGTTCTCTGAAAAGGAGGGCATAACAAATATGTCTGCATCAGCGTACATCTGCCATTTCTCTTTGTCATCAACCGCTCCTGTGAATGTTACGCGACTCTCAAGTAATGACTCTCGAACAACTTTTTCCACTTCTCTACGATGACCTACTTCGTCCGGCCCTGCAATCACTAGTTGCCATTCATTTCCAAGTTCCGATCGACCAAATGCCTGAACTAGATTGATCAAGCCTTTAACCGGATGAATTCTAGATAAAAACAAAATGCGTTTTGGAGACATCCTTAATCTAGCGGGTAACATGGCGGGTAGTTCAATTGCATTTGGAGCTACCAAGATTGGTTGGAAATAGCCCAATCGTCGAATATCCTTCTCTTCGTCCAAACTTGTCGCATGGAACGCGTCGGCTGTCTCAAGATCTCTTTGTTGATATAAACTCCAAGCAATTTTCTTTACAACAGAGCGTCGATTTAAAGACCATTTCGACAGCATTCCTCGTGGGGAAACAATACGATAAGTTCCAGTTCGTTTCGTAATCTTCGCGACAGCATGATTGCTTGCCAACCAAAGTCCGTGGTCATGAACCAAACAATCAGATTGACCAAAAATCAGATTCCGCAACTCATGGTAAAAGCTGCTTCCAAATACGCGGGACTCGCGAACTCGATGTACGCTAGTTTGGTTTTTTGGAAAATTACAAAGTACTTTCTTAGACTGCGGAACACCGACCACCAAATGTACTTCTAGTTCCCTTGCTGCAAGCGCGTCGCACAGCCCAGGAACGCTTCGCGATGTTCCGCCGTAACTTTGCCGGGCTCCAGCAATTGTCTGAACTATTCGCATACTTTTCTACTACTACTTACCAAAAATACTGTTCCGGAGCTATCTTCTTCGAAAGACGATTGACGTTGGGAGCAACATTGCGAAAATCATCCCCCACATGGGAACATTTGCATCAACCGAACTTTCAAAGTGGTGTAGGCACCCCGCGTAAAGAATCATCAATGCAACGCCGGATGCCGTATCAATGATAACGAAATCCGATAGCCTACGTGTTACCACAGCCAATAGGCTTCCATTTATTCCCATTCCAAGGAAAACCCACCACCACCCCCAATCCAGGAACAACCCACCTGCCATGCTCCCAGCATCAAAACATGTTTGCGTCGGGGACTGCATCATAACTGCGATAACTGCACCCGTTGAGTATAGCGGCTTCGAGGGCCAGAGTATCCGAGGCACCAACGAGGGAAAAGCATTGTAAAAAAAATCCCCCCTCGTCGTGCCAAAACGCTCAACATACTGATGCGTCCAAGCGGCTCCGGTTGTGCTACACAGCCTACTGGGCATTGACCATATTCCGTCCGATGGAAAACGGTGTACTTCGGCAAACTGAACGGTACCAGGAATTGCAGACCAAACACTAGCTTCTAAGCACTCATACATGCTTGCGCCATATGTATTAGATCGAGCGTCGTATGATGCTCGTCTCATTTGAGAAAATGGAAACAGAATCAACGAAAAAAGCAAAAGGCACATTGCAGTAAAGCAAACATAGCGAATTCGAAAAAATGCCCCCAGAGTCTTAGTGTTCTTAAATGTCCCAAAAAGATAGAGAAAGAGTGGAAACACAGCAAGTACTGATGCGAGTTTCATATAAGATTGGGCCCCAATCGACAGATCTAGCACCATGCCGCAACCACTTAAGAAAAACAAAGCCCTTCTTCTCCCACGGCTTGCTTGTTTGCCAGCATGGTCAAACATAAGCAAAGCTGCTAACATCGGAAATACAACGGAAACCGTTTCAAAAACGACTGTAGACTTAACAAACTCAACGCCCCAATGGTTTGCTAACTTGACTCCAAAGCCGATTGTATATAGGAGAATAATTTTAAGAAACATTTCATGCGGCTGCAAAGAAACTAACGCTTGTTTTTCGACTCCACTCCTCATAACGCCACCTAATCGGTCGAAAAAGAAGTATCCAAGACATAACGACAGGTCGCCAGCTTGCAGAATCAAAGCGCCTTCAATTAGCGAATCTCCAACAAACTCTGTTCCAAACCTATGTACATCACTGTGCCCGAGGGCGGTCGTTAGCCCAAGCCACATGTTTGCTAAACCTAGCCGAAGGGAGCTTGCACCTAGATAAACAACGAAGGGAGATACAAAAATTTCCTTTTTCCGAATCTCCGATCGGATAAGCACAGTTAGCAATATTGCATTAACAATCCCCGATATCAATATGCAATCGAAGCGAACCCAAACAGAAACCCAAATCAGGACGCAATGTATTGCTTGAATGAAAACATAACAACGCCTAACGGCTACCATTTGTCGGTAATCATCACGCTCAGACTGGCATCCCTGATTTTGAATTCGAAGACTGTGCGGATTGTCTAAATTGTCAGTGTTTTCCAAAAGCAAAATTATCTCCAAGACGTGCTCATCAGGGCGTCGATCACAAGTCGGGCCGGGTTGAGAATAGCAGCATTTGGTGGAGAATGCGCTTGGTATTCCCGAATTTGCGCGCACCGGTAGCCACTCATCGA
>JAYVPE010000684.1:0-3267 GCA_043757575.1 Pirellula sp. | reverse complement strand
CGGACCTTTCCTTCGTCGCCGTTTGGTTTCTTATTTGTTAATAAGTACAACAATGGAAAACGGCGCGACCACTAAGACATCCGATAGGAGGGTTTCAGCAAGACCATGTCTCATAATGTCGATTGGCGAATCGGCTGCCGTGTCGATGGGCGTCGATCATAACTCGGGCTAAACCGGACGCTAGCTGCCATTATTCATACTTGGATTTGATGCGTGCGTCGGATCGGATATCGTATTGGCAATGATCAGACTACCGACATTACCCGGTTTTTCGCACCCAGACGGTTTATATCGTGACGAGTTGATGAAGTGTGCGAATTCGCACGATTCCGGAAAACTTTGCGATTCGCTCGAAGGAACGTCCAACCGAAGGCATCAAACAGGCTGCAATGCCTCTTTGAGTGCAGTGGGTTTGGCCGCCTCATGTGTTTTGGGACCGGCGAAGCATCATGCCTCGAACGATCGTGCTGTTTTCAAGAAGGTGCTCGATTTTTTCGGCGATTGGGCATGCGGTGACCCCTAGCGCAAAACGAAACATGTATACAAATGTTCTGATTCCGGATCTGCAGTACAAGCTGGACACTTGCCGATGCCACAATTTCTGTGGGATGCCGGAGTACGTCGCTACGGATTTCACGGACTGTCGTAGGAGTCCATCGTCCACAGTCACCCAATGGCGAAGCAGGGTCGCATCAGGACCGCGCTGAGCACCTGTGCTGTAGACTTCGTGTCAACCAACGCAGAGCAAATGATCGCCCTGCACAGCGCTGCTTTCGTTCCTTCTCGTATTTCACGCAGATGGTTATGAACAAAGACAAAATGAAACCGATGCGAGATACGGGGACTCCAGCGCGCGAAAACCAGTTCTTGCCGAAGCCAGCTAGCGAAATGCCGATTGACCAGATGCTGTTAGCAGCGGGCGGAGTGCAAGTGGAACAAGGGTTGCCAACTGTGGAAATACAGAAACGTCTTCATCAATTTGGCGTAAACCAGTTGACCGAGGCATCGCCTATACCGACTTGGAAAAAGCTGGTTTCGCAATTCAAAGATGTGGTGATTTTGATTCTAATTTTCGCGGCTGTGCTCTCCGGGGCGCTCGGCGAGTGGGTGGATGCACTCGCGATTTTGGCTATTGTCGTGCTCAACGGCGTGATTGGTTTTGTACAAGAGCAACGTGCGGAACAGGCGATGTCGGCTCTGCTAAACATGTCGGCTCCGTCGGCCAAGGTCGTCCGCGATGGAAAGCATCAAACGATTCCGGCTGCGACTCTCGTTCCAGGTGACGTTATCCAAGTGGAGGCGGGCGACAACATTCCGGCCGATGCGAGGCTCGTTCAGTCCTTTAGTCTGAATCTCCAAGAAGCAGCCCTTACCGGCGAGTCCGTGCCAGTCGAGAAAAACGCCGAAGTGGTACTCGTGGCAGGCACGCCTTTGGGGGATCGCCACAACATGGTCTACATGGGGACAGTCGTCGCCGCCGGCAAAGCCTGGGCAATGGTCACGGCCATTGGAATGCAAACTGAACTAGGACACATTGCAGGCATGCTCGCCCGGCATGAACCGGAACCAACACCGCTGCAACGACGACTTGCGGACCTTGGTCGCGTCTTGATTGTTATTTGCTTGGTGATTGTTGGATTGATTTTTGGATTGCAGGTTTGGCGTGGCGGTAATGTAATCGAAGCGTTTCTGGTTTCAGTCAGCCTCGCGGTTGCCGCCGTTCCCGAAGGACTCCCGGCGGTCGTGACGATTGCTCTCGCCCTCGGTGTGCAACGCATGGCCAAACGCAACGCCCTGGTTCGGAAGTTGCCCAGCGTGGAGACGCTAGGCTCGGTGTCCGTGATCTGCTCAGACAAGACGGGCACTTTGACTCGCAATGAAATGACTGTGCAGGAGATCGCAACATCGTCCGAACGGTTTCGGGTAACCGGTATCGGGTACGCGCCGCGCGGCGAATTTATACGAAATGATAAAGCCATCCAACCGACTGAGTCGGACGATCTTTATCTTGCACTAAAGGTCGGGGCATGGTGCAACAGTGCGGAAGTCGTACCCAATCCGAACGGCGATAAAGCATGGCAGGTCGTTGGCGATCCGACGGAAGGAGCACTCGTAGTTGCTGCCATGAAAGCGGGACTCGACCTCTCGGCGAGGAGAGCCGCGATCGTATACGAGATTCCGTTCGACTCGATTCGGAAATTGATGTCCGTGGTGGTTCGTGATGGAAACACTAAGTTGCTGTATTCCAAGGGAGCACCGGAAGTCCTGCTCGCGAAATGCAACCAAGTTCATCGCGAAGGAAAGATCGAACCGCTGACAGATGAGTTCCGACAACGAATTCTGGCCGCCAATGCTGAACTGGCATCGCAGGCGCTGCGTGTCTTGGCCTTAGCCTATCGGCCCAATATTAACGATAAAACAGAGTCTGATCTCGAATCACAACTCGTGTTTGTGGCTTTAATGGGAATGATTGACCCGCCGCGCGAAGAAGCGAAGATTGCAGTGGCGAAATGCCGAACCGCCGGGATTCGGCCTGTGATGATTACCGGCGATCATCCGGCGACCGCTTTCGCTGTCGCAAAAAAACTGGGCCTTACGAGAGGCGATGAACGTGCCTTGTCCGGGACCGAACTCGAACAAATGTCCGACGTGCAGCTAGCAGAGCAAGTCGAGCATATTGCGGTATACGCTCGTGCTACCGCTGAACACAAGCTGCGGATCGTCAAAGCGTGGAAATCCCGAGGGTATGTAGTGGCCATGACGGGCGACGGCGTCAACGACGCTCCAGCCGTGAAGGCTGCTGACATCGGTATCGCGATGGGCATCACCGGTACCGACGTTACCAAAGAAGCGTCGGACATGGTGCTTACGGACGACAACTTCGCTTCGATCGTCAGTGCTGTCGAAGAAGGACGCGGTATCTTCGACAATATTCAAAAGGTTCTACAGTTTTTACTTTCATGCAACTTTGGAGAAATCCTGTTGATGTTGGTGGCGAGCCTCTTAGGATGGCCGGCACCGTTGTTGCCCATCCAATTGCTGTGGATCAATCTCGTAACAGACGGCCTGCCGGCGCTCGCGTTGTCGCTGGAACCGCCAGAACCCGGCATCATGAACCGTCCGCCGCGTCGGTCCGGTGAGTCCATTCTTTCCTGGCGTTTGGGCTTGGTGATTCTAGTTCAAGGATTTCTAGTCGGACTCGTTGGCATCTTAGCTTTCGGGATGAGCATACAACACGCGCCTGACAATGTAGATCGAGCTCGAGCC
>JAYVPE010000683.1:0-3267 GCA_043757575.1 Pirellula sp. | reverse complement strand
AATCTGACGTCCATTCGGTTGCAATCCACCCGACGTTTCCTCCAACACTATACCGTCGATCGATATGGGAATTAGCCAAAAGCTTTTCGACCGCAGGGATAGTCCTCGTGGTCATTGGCAATTTGAGTAACGATTCTGCATTGCGTGCCCAATCGAAGTTCGACGCCGCTCGCCAAAACGTCTCGTCCTCGTATTCTTTCAAAACCCGCGACGCAGGTACAAGTTTTTGCAGACGTGACGATCGGTTGGGAACGGCAGTCGCTATTCCTCCGATTCGAATAGCAAGGTCATAACCCTGCTCATCTCCTTCGACGGGAATAAGGTCGATTGCCTCAATGTCCAGCGGTGACGATGCGAGTTGATTCATGCATGTCAACGCAGGAACCAGTTCGGGGAACCGGCTAATTACTGTGGCATACGATTCAGGACGCGGAAACACTTTGAAGGTCAATTCGTAAATCAATCCCAGCTTGCCTTGACTGCCGACCATCAGTTTTGGGTAGTCAAAACCTGCTGCATTTTTGACAACCTGCCCGCCGCCTCGAATACAGTTCCCACGGCCATCAATAAATCGGACCCCCAGTAAGAAGTCTCTAATTCCGCCGAAACGGAATCGGC
The DNA here is from genome assembly GCA_043757575.1 of Pirellula sp. GTDB lineage: Bacteria > Planctomycetota > Planctomycetia > Pirellulales > Pirellulaceae > JBKCUI01. The sequence continues at coordinate 2,649 of JAYVPE010000683.1, read as the reverse complement.
CTGGACCGGATGCATTGGCTGCGACGGTCCCGCCAATCGTGGCTCCCCTCATATCCATCATCGGATCAAAAGGGAGATACTGCCTTTGTTTAGCTAAAATTGCAATGACGTCGGAGATACGTGTCCCGCTCAGCATCGTCACAACAAACTCTTGCGGATCGTAGGAAACGATTCCTTGAAGCGCTTGCGTCGAGATGATTGTGGCACCTTCGGCCAACGGATGGAAGCCGCTCTTGGTCCGCGATCCGCAAACATGAACCTTGGTCGATTGACGTACTATCTCTTGCATCTCACGAACAGAATCGCTGATTGTGTTTATCGATGCATCAAGACTACTCACGCGAGATCACCCCGGCTTTTTCCAGTGGGTGCATACCGGAGGTGGTCAAGGCTGGCGCTTCGCCGTCCATAAGCATTTTCCCAGGGTTCGCGATGTTCTTTGGATCTATTTCGCGACGTATTTGAAACATCGATTCCATATCACATGGCTCGTACATTTTTGGTAGAAAACTTCGCTTTTCGATTCCAACGCCGTGCTCGCCAGTAATCGAGCCACCGAAACGGATGCACAGTTCGATGATTTCAGCCGCCAGCAACTCCGCGCGGTGCAGTGCTCCGGGTACCTTGCCATCGTAAAGAATGAGCGGATGCAAATTGCCATCGCCAGCATGAAATACATTGGCTACACGAATCCCATGGACCTGGCTCAAGCGGTGGATTTCCTCGAGGGCTTCACCAAGTCGTCCGCGTGGAACGACCCCATCTTGGACGATGAAGTCGGGGCTTAATCTACCAACTGCCGAGAACGCGCTCTTGCGGCCTTTCCAGATCTGCTGACGTTCATAAGTATCCTTGGCTTCCTTGACCAAATAAGGACTGGAAGCATCGATCAGCGGCAGCAACCGCTCAAACTCCGCTTCGACCTGCGACGCTTCTCCCTCTAACTCAACGATCAATAAACCAGCAGCATCGAGAGGGTAGCCAGGATGGACAGCCGCCTCGGCTGCTTGAATGCTCAAGTTGTCCATGATCTCCATCGCCCCGGGAAGTAGTCCGGAAGCAATGATTCGGCTGACTGCATCTCCAGCAGCCTTGAGAGATCGATAAGCGCACATCACGGTTCGATAAACTTCTGGCTTAGGAATCAATCTCAGCGTGATCTCTAAAGCAATCCCAAACAATCCCTCGGAGCCGACAAACATACCGACATAATCCGGCTGGATACTTTCAAGGCTTTCGCCGCCAAGCTGATCGACACTACCATCCGGCAAAACCACTTTTAGCCCGAGCACATGATTGCTGGTCATTCCATATTTGAGACAATGGGCTCCACCGCTATTGAAAGCGACGTTCCCGCCGATGGTACAGACCGTTTGGCTCGAGGGATCCGGGGCGTACAATAGGCCGTGCGTTTCGGCGGCTTTAGTAACGCTTAAGTTGATAACACCTGGTTCTACAACTGCCAACCGTTCGACCGGATCTAAGCGAAGTATTCGATTCATTCGGTTCATGCTAATGACAATCCCATTTTTTACCGGTAGCGATCCACCGGAAAGGCTTGTCCCACTACCTCTCGCTACGAACGGAACATTTGACTCGAAACAACATTGAACGGTTCGAATCACTTCTTCAGCGGTTTCAGGCAAGACGACAGCGATAGGCTTTTCGCGAAACGCAGTCAAACCATCGCTTTCGTATGGGACCAAGCCTGCGTCGTGGGTCAATAGCCGAGAGTTCGGATAAATTTGCGAGAGCTTCGAAAGGAATTGAGATACCACGAAAAGGCCCAACATTCAATTACTGATACACATCATTGGCTGCGGCGATGCTAGCGCCCGCTTGCATAGGGAATTTCTGAGCAGCCAAGCAGTTTTCGAGAGCAGCTAAGAAATTTAAAACATTGCGAGGGCATGACGTTTCACCCATCAAGCCAATACGCCACGTTTTGCCTTTCATCGGTCCCAGCCCCGCACCAATTTCAATTCCAAATTCGTTTAGCAATCGGCTACGAACTGCGGCGTCGTCGACTCCTTGCGGAATGAAGACCGCGTTGAGCATTGGCAATCGGTGTTCTTCTGCAACGGCGAATTGGATACCCAGAGCGGTCAAACCGGCTCGTAACGCATGGTGATTCTTGAGGTGCCTAGCAAACCGGGCTTCTAGACCCTCCTCTAAGACAATTCGGAGAGCTTCGTGTAGCCCGTAATTCATATTGATGGGGGCTGTGTGGTGATAGACTCGCGACGATTCTGCCCAATAGTTTCGAACCATGCTGAGATCGAGATACCAAGACTGGACCTTGGCCTTTCTGGCATCAAGTCTTTCCAAAGCACGTGGCCCAAAGGTCAACGGCGAAAGGCCTGGCGGGCAGCTTAGACACTTCTGAGTGCCACTGTACGCAGCATCAACACCCCAATCGTCGATCTTAACAGGTCGACCACCGAGACTCGTCACGCAATCCATGATCAGTACGGCGCCCGCATCGTGGACTATTTTTGCGATCCCTTCCATCGGTTGGCACGCACCGGTGGACGTTTCGGCGTGGACAAAGCCCACGACTTGTGGCTTGTGTGTCTTGACTGCTTTTTCAATTTCTTCCAGTGTGAAAACTTCTCCAAAGGGTCGTTCCATGGCATGAACGACAGCACC
>JAYVPE010000682.1:0-3288 GCA_043757575.1 Pirellula sp. | reverse complement strand
CGTGAGCAAGCAAGACGCCTGGAAGTCAATTGCGAGTTTGTAGAAGTGGCAGGCAATGAATTGCCAGACGATAGTTCTGTTTTTCTCGAACGCGTGGCGGATGCAGTCCCGGCGAATTCTGCAATCACGCTTGACGTTACGCAAGGTCTTCGGCATCACGCCTTTTTGTTCTACGCTTTGGCGCTCTACTTAAGCCAATTTCGGGGGATTAACATTGCGGGAGCTTGGTATTGTCGATGGGAAATCTCACGTGACGATTCTGTTCCTCGTCCGTTCATCGACCTCAAACCAACGATCGAACTGGCGCGTTGGTTCCATGCTTTGGCTGTACTCAATTCGACCGGTTCAATGCAACCAATCGCGGAGATTTCATTAGCTCATTCGCTGGATAGCGAATTCGGCCAGAAGATGAAGGAGCTGAGCGGTTTCTTCCTCAACGGCAGTCCGATTGAGGCCGGGCGAATTGCAAAACGAGCCACTTCTATATTCGGAGAGGGGTCGCTACCCCGAATTCCTCTACATCGCGAAATTGAGACTCGGTTATCGGAGCGATTGCAACAGCTCGCTGGTCAGGAATTTGAAGGCCAGTCGAAGTCAGGGGTTACGTTAAATCAAGCTGAGTTGGAACGACAGGCTCGATATATTGAGCACTACTTTCAGAGTGGGCAGCTAAATCTTGCGTTTGGATTACTGAGAGAGTGGATCATCAATTGGATCGCGGTTCAGCGCGGTGACACGCAGCAGTGGCTACAGCGTTCGTTTCGTGAAGAGATCGAGTATGCGCTCGGTGGGCTTGGCCAAGTTTTTACTGCCAAAGAATCGCAAGAAAGAAAATGCAAACGATACCTGCACCAATCCGTTCGCGATTTGCTCTCCGAGCAGCAGCGGGAGTGGGCTCAGCGTTGGAATCGAGTCTGCGAAATCCGAAACGCTTTGCAGCATCACGGGATGAAGTCCGCCGTTTTCGATCCTAACGGAAGAGGCATTGAAGAAGCCGAGCGTGACTGGCGTGGCTGGCGTGACTGGCAACCACCTCCGAAATTCGGCGGGGGAGGAGGACGCTTGTTGATTTGTCCAATTGGTCTCACGCCAGGTGTGTTGTTTTCGGCTGCAACGCATGTTCAGCCTGACCAGATCTTGGTAATCGCATCGCAACAATCGGCAGAGTTTGTCGATGAAGCAATTGAACAGGCGAAAAGCGAGGCCAAGATACAATCGTTGCTGCTGATTGATATACACACCGGAATTGACGAATTTGATAAACTGACGGCTGAGGCGGCATTGATGCTGTTCAACGCTGATCAAATTCACGCTAACTTTACGGGTGGCACTTCGCTGATGGGCGCTTTGGTTAATAAGCTTGTCTCTCGCAGCCGCCGAGAGTATCAGCGACTCGTCCGGGAATTCGTTCTTATCGACAAGCGAACGCCGCAAGAGCAGCGTGATCAGCCTTGGGAATTGGGAGAGATCTATTATCTAGACGGCGAGGTAGCAAATCCAGAAATTGTCAGTGGTGAGCCGGGAACAACGAAGGTCGAAAATTCATGACAGTCAAACCAACAACCATCACCGCAACTTACCGCATCGTTACGCCGATGTTCTGTAGTGGAGCAAATCAGCAGTCTGCCGAATTGCGATTGGCCAGCTTCAAGGGCGCTTTGCGGTTCTGGTGGCGCACGCTAATGGCTGGCAAGTTCGGAAATGACATTGATGCTTTACACCGCGCCGAGGCCAGCCTGTTCGGGTCGAGTGAACGTGAGTTCGGACAATCGAAAGTCAGATTGAGATTGCGAAATGTTCAGTTGGCACCGCAAGTCAACCCTCCCGAAATCTTTGAAAGGGGCGTGCTGCTTGGAACACATTATCTCGGCTACGGTTTGATGGAGGCGTATGAGAACAAGAAAAAAGGTAAGAAGGCCGGTCAATTGACTCGTGGCATGATTCCCTTTGGCAGCTTTTCAGTTGATTGCCGCGTTTCGGGTGGAGCTACTGACGAACAGATCGAACATATTAAGGCATCGCTTACGTTGCTAGGGACGCTGGGCGGACTTGGGAGCCGCTCGCGAAAGGGTTTCGGAAGTTTGACTCTTACACAGCTTTCGATCGAAGAATCGCCGCTTGTTTTAGTGGATGATCCGGCAACCCGGCTTGCAAACATACTGGCGGTCACGAAACTTTCAACGAATCTTTCAGAGTGGACGTCCTGGTCCGATTCCAAGCATTGCCGTATCGTTCGGGTAAAGTCGGAGCAAGTTTCCGCGAACGCGCTACTCGACGCGGTTGGACGCGAGCAAGCTTTTTTTCGCAGTTGGGGGAGCAACAATCAAGGGAAACTTTCTGAGCATCGCACGTTAGGAATTCCAAGTGAGCAGAACTTTGAATTTGACCACCATTTATTCAAGAAAAAGGTTTCAGGCAACTATCCGCACAGGATCGCTTTCGGATTGCCACATAACTACGGCAAATTTGATGACCAGCATGTCAGTACCGCAAACAAAAAGCTGGATCGCCGAGCCAGCCCGCTATTCATACATATTCACCAAACTAGCCAAGAGGCAGCACCTTCGGCTTTGCTGGTTTTTTTGCCATCACGTTTTCTTCCAGCGGACGAGGAAGTAAGCGCGTTTGGAAAACGATCGAAGGTAAAAGACGCAGAACCACTCTGGTATCCCGTCCATGGTTTTCTGGATCGCATGATCTCCGACGGAAGTAAACCGGATGAAAGGCCTGGCTACGAACTGTTTCCTGATGATTCGACGTGGTGGAAAAAACAAAACCAATCGCTTAACGCCACGGAGGTGAAGTTTGGCCGATAAATATCATCTCTCGTTTTCCATCGGGCCGGTCCAGACATTTGTGGCGCAGGCGCGGCGAACGCGCGACCTGTGGGCGGGCAGCATCCTGCTGTCCTGGCTGGCAGAATCAGCACTGGTGGCGGTCGAAAAGCAGTTCAATGAAAAGTTCGACAACGACTCCGCCACGACGATCATTCCCGACCGTTCATCCTCGCGAGGACAATTTACTTCCATCGAAAGCGGTGCTGGAGGAATTCCCAATCGGTTTGAAATCGCTTTCGATTCGTCCGAAGATGCCGTTCAGGCTGCCTCGTGTGCCACGCAAGGTTTCCACACGGCGTGGGCGAAAGTATGCGATCAAGTCTGGCAGATTATTCGAGGGGCAGCGGCACACGGCAACGCGACCGAAGCGATCTGGAAGCGTCAAGTCGAAAGTTTTTGGGAACTGAGCTGGATCGTTGCGTCACCTGCTAGCCAAAGAAAAACGATCGGT
>JAYVPE010000681.1:0-3288 GCA_043757575.1 Pirellula sp. | reverse complement strand
CAAAGGCTTCGGCTTCACCGCCGACCATGATCGATAACCGAGCCTCCCGAGCGCCGATGTCGCCGCCCGAGACCGGTGCGTCCAACGCCATCACGCCCTTTGCCAACGCTTCGTTTGCGATTCGAATCGCCAAACCCGGACGGCTTGTTGTCATATCTACAATTGCACTACCCGGCGCGAGACCAGCAAGCGTACCAGCCTCGCCGAGAAATACTTCCTCAACATCGGAAGGATATCCTACCATCGAAAAGACCACATCGCTTTGCAATGCGACTTCTCGCGGACTTGAACAAGCTGATGCACCTAGGCTTAGTAGGTCATTCAGTTTCGACGGTGAGCGGTTGAATACGGAAGTCTTGTATCCAGCCCTGAGAAGATGCGAACACATGCTGCGTCCCATTACTCCCGTTCCGATCCAACCGATTCGAGTTGACTTTGGATTTGCGATTTCCATAAAAAATAAAGTTGCTTTCTATTTTGTCGAGCGGTGGTGGACGGTGGTGAAACACTAGTGTGCGCGTCGTGCTATGAGGCGAGTCTATCGCGTTCGTGTTCGAGGACGCCAGTCACGAGGGTGGTGAGTCGTGGCTCGGCGTCGTTTGCAATCGCGATGATTTTTTGAACGTCGGCGGGCTCGAGCGCGTCCGGTAAACACATGTCGGTGATTACCGAGAATCCAACGCAACGCATGCCGCAATGGACTGCCACGATGACTTCAGGAACAGTTGACATTCCAACCACGTCCGCTCCGATCGCGCGCAAGAAACGGTATTCTGCTCTGGTTTCCAAGTTCGGACCCGAGACCGCAACAAAGACTCCCTTGTGTGCGACGATGTCGTGTTTGCGAGCTGTTTTCAAGGCTGCATTGATGAGCGACTGGTCGTAGGGATGGCACATATCGGGAAAACGTGGACCGAGTCGGTCATCGTTGATACCGATGAGTGGATTGCCGCCGAGCAAATTGATGTGGTCGTCGATCAACATGATGTCACCGGACTTGTAGAATGGGTTCATCCCACCACAAGCGTTGGAGACAACTAAGAGTCCGGCACCCATAGCGTTCATCACTCGGACGGGCAACGTAATCTGTTTGAGTTCGTAGCCTTCATACATGTGGAATCTACCCTCCATGGCCATGACCGGTAGATCGCAAAGCATCCCACATACCAATCGTCCACGATGCGAAGTCGCGGTCGAGCGAGGAAAGTGAGGAATGTCGGAGTATTCCAGGCTCGCTTCGACCTCAATGCGTTGGACGAGTGGGCCAAGTCCCGTTCCCAGGATGATTCCTGCATGCGGGGTGCGCCCCCAGACTTTTCGAATGGCAGCGCTGGCATCTTGGATTTTGTCGTACAGGTCTAGCATTTTGGCTTTAGGCTTTGGTTTGGAACGGAAAGTAGACAGTCACACACCTGACATTTTACGCAATCGATGTAAACCCACTACTCATCTTGCTATCGTTTTGTAAGGATTCGGAAAATGCTAGTCAAACGAAGCGAATCTGGCACAATTGTAGGTCTAGTTTCAGTTTTATTCGAACGGATCGCCTCCCACAACGCGGTTCCCATTAAACAGGCCGAGCTTTATGTCGATTGTCGTCTTCGAAGATCCTCAATGTGAACTTCTGGCTCCCATTACAATAGCCAGGCTCGCGGCTGCGGTTACATGCGGTAGTTTTCGGCTGGTGGACTTGCTCGAACCGATGGGGAGTGAGGTGTACGGCATCTCCCGTCCACATCTCCAAACACTTCAGCGGATTGATTTCCCAACGTTGCGAATGCTCGATGATAATTCCAATGATGGAAAACCAGAGCGTCGAATCCGGTTGTTGCTCAACGCGAGAGTCGCACCGACTAAGCAGAGTTTCGTGCAGATTCAATTTCTCCATCGCCTCGCTTGCCAAGCTACGCTCGACTCTGTGCCAATGGTGATTTGGGATAGGGAGCATGTGGCTGCTGTCATCAATCCACCCTGGACTGTTGAGCAATTATTTCACTATGGCTATTTGGGAGTGGAAGAATGGTTGGAAAAGGCCAAAGCGTTCGAGACCTACGAATGCGAGTTGGGAACGATTTCCGTTCCCCACGAACTGATTGCCTGCAATATGAATTGCATCCGCGATAGCCTTGAGTGGAGGATTGAGCTTGGAACAAATGCTGCGGAAGGACGATCCGACACTCCACAGGTATCCGAGTTGCGGCAATTGGCAGACGGCTTGTTCCTGGCAAATGGAGCTTCGGTCGGTGAATATGTATTGACGGACACTCGCAAGGGACCCATCGTCATCGACAGCGGTGCACAAATCGGGCCCTATACTCTATTGCGAGGTCCAATCTACATTGGCAAGAAGGCTCGTATCCTAGAACACTCTGCCATTAAGGATGCTGTATCGTTATCCCATACGACCAAAATTGGTGGCGAAGTTGAAGCTTCCATTGTCGAACCCTACAGCAACAAACAGCACCACGGATTCCTTGGTCACAGCTATCTCGGGAGCTGGATCAATTTGGGAGCAGGCACCTGCAACAGCGACTTGAAGAATACGTATGGCATGGTCAACATGGAATACGGGTTTGGCAAGGCGTCGACCAACATGCAGTTCTTAGGCTGCATCATGGGGGATTATTCCAAGACCGCAATCAATACAGGCATCTTCACCGGCAAAGTGATCGGCGTGTGCAGCATGATGTACGGATTCGTGACCAGCAATGTCCCGAGCTTTGTGAACTATGCGAGACTTTTCGGCCAAATGGCTAGTTTGCCACCGGAAGTGATGGTCAGCACGCAGCAACGCATGTTTGCACGCCGTGATGTCCAGCAACGTGGCTGCGACGTGCAATTGATTTATGACATGCATCGCATCACGCAAATGGAACGCGACCGGCACGGCGATGCATTGGCACTTTAGCGCGAGCGAATTGAGCGGCTCTATCCAGATCCGATGTGCAGGAGCTGTGGGTTGTTACCCGCAGTTATTCTCTTTCACAGCTATCGCTGCTGCTAACTTTTATCGCAAAGGTCGAAAAACCTAGTATCGCCATTGAAGACCGTAGTCGAGGCTTTGCAGTGAGTAATTGCTTTCTAGCAGTGCGAACCTAGGAGTACTTGCACCCATTGGCGGGTTGCTCAAATTGGAGGCTAATTGCGGATCCAACTGGTCTGCGACTCTCGCTACTTTCGGAAGCCCCAGGTACGAATACCCGACTGTCGCCTCAAGTCGTCGCGTTAGTCGATAGCCAATGGTTATGTTTGTCTCAGGCGAAACGATGAATGTGTTCATGACGTAGT
>JAYVPE010000680.1:0-3291 GCA_043757575.1 Pirellula sp. | reverse complement strand
ATCCAATGGCTGCATGCTGGGATGTACGGAGGCTGTCGAAGCCCCAAATTTCCCGAAGCATCGAAAAGAACTGATCCGGAATAACGGTTGTCGGTTGCTGGATCAACATGGGCGTAATGGCTGATAGCATGATCTTTTTTTCGAGCGGTGAATTTCCTTCAGAAATCGGAGCGGAGTGCAACAGTATCATACCGAGTCAGGTTGCCCAGCAAATCGTTTAAACCCGTAAAAATCTGGCCCAGGACAGCCGTACGTACGTGGGACAGCTCGACCGATAAGGGGAAATTAGTCAGGCTCATAGAGCGGTTGCCCTTGACGATTCCTACCCATCCCCTTTATTTTATGGGATTCTTGGAAAAGAGACGATTTGCCCATGTGGCGGCCTGATGTTTGCACCTTGCGACAATCCAAGCAAAAATGCCGATGTAGCTTCAATTGGTAGAGCACCGCATTCGTAATGCGGGGGTTGCGGGTTCGACTCCCACCATCGGCTTCCAAGATGCTGGTTCGGATGACTAGTAAAAGCCAGTCGATAAAATATTTAATTGGGGATTTTAGAGCATATGGTTCAAATGGCGACAGTAGATATCCGTGAGATCGTTCTTTCCAACCAGACGTTTGGTCCTCAGGACATTGATCGGTTGGTTCGATCAATAGAAGACGACTTGACTCAGTGTGCGTTGCTGCGAGATGCAGTTCACGAGCTTCATCAAACCCCTAATCCATCCCCTGCCACGCTGACTCGGTTGGGTGTCTGCATGTACTTGATCGGCAAGTTTGAGGACGCGGAATCGACTCTCAAGCAAGCAGATGGGGGTGCGTTGGCTCAGTATTACTTAGGCAAAAGCTGTTTCCAGCTCGAAGAATACGAACGGGCGTTGGGTTACTACGACGCTGCCGAGCGGTCTGGATATACCCCAGAGTGGTGCCAATTATCCCGTGCCGAGGTGCTTCGATATGTCGGTCGCAAAGACGAGGCGTTGAAGTTGCTGGACAATATTTTTGGTTCCGTTGAGCAACATGCAGAATATCCATTTCAACGTGCAGCAACATTGGCTTCGATTGGCGGCAACTTGACCGAAGTGATTGCTCTTTACCAAAGAGCTCTTCAAGTGAATCCAAGGCACGCCGGTGCGCTTTTTGGGTTGGCCTTGGAGAACGATCGAGTTGGCAATGACCAACATGCTTTCGAACTGTATCAACGTGGTGCTGGAGTGATTCCGTCGCACGTTGGAACGTTGCTCAATTTGGGCATCATGTACGAAGACCGTAACGACTACGCGCGAGCTCAAGCCTGCTATCGGCGCATTTTGGAAACGCAACCCGACCACAAGTTAGCTGTCCTTTATTTAAAGGATGCGGCTGCGGGCGGAAACATTCTATACGATGAGGATTCGCAGAAAAAGAACGAGCGATTGGCACAGTTGCTCAATGTGCCGGTAACCGATTTTGAACTTTCGGTACGATCGCGAAATTGCTTGCAGAAGATGGGAATTCGAACGCTGGGCGATTTGACACGCGTATCGGAGCAGACGCTGCTTTCCAGCAAAAACTTTGGCGAAACGTCGCTTGTCGAAATCCGGGAAATGCTAGTTGCACGCGGCTTGGGACTCGGTCAGTTTTCGCATGAAAAGCGAGAAGTCGATCCACCGTTGGATGTCAGCGGCATGACGCCAGATCAGCAAATGCTGCTTGACCGTCCAATTTCGGAATTGAATCTTTCGGTACGTGCTCGCAAATGCATGGTTCGCTTACAACTCAATACGATCGGCGAGCTGATTCGCAAGACCGGTGACGACCTATTGGAGTGCAAAAACTTTGGTGTGACCAGTTTGACCGAAGTGCGAGAAAAGCTTGAGATCATGAATCTCAAACTCCGCGGTGATTGAAAGTGTGGCACGGGACGTTCGCTATTGCGCAGCGAACGGAACGATTGGCTGAGTCGTTATCTTCGACCCAACCGACAAAGATGCGTTGTTGGACTACCAAAACGCGATATACTCGCAATTTGGCTTGTGGTGACCGGTTCGGTCTGCCACAGAGTTTGGTTCCCTTTACGATACAACAGTTGACTTAAAATGCCGAAACCAAGTGCTAGCTCCACAGTGATGATAGAGGCTGAGGGGTTGTCCAAGTTTTATGGTCCATTCGCCGCTGCCCGAGACGTATCGTTCAAGGTTAGTAAAGGCGAGCTTGTCGCGTTCTTGGGACCAAACGGTGCCGGGAAAAGCACGACCATGAAAATGCTGACCGGATATCTCGCTCCAAGTGAAGGAGTCGCTCGTATCGCTGGACACGATATGTTTTCCGATCGCATTGCTGGTTCCATTCGACTTGGGTATTTGCCTGAGAACGGTCCGCTTTATCCGGACATGACTCCTCACAGTCTGTTAAGTTTTTTCGCCGATGCTCGTGGAATGGCTACTGCGTATAAGAAGATTCGCATCGAGGCCGTAATCGAACTCTGCGACCTAAAATCGGTCGTTCACAAAGCTATTAGCAAGTTATCCAAAGGCTTTCGTCAGCGAGTTGGAATGGCTCAAGCGTTGCTGCATGAACCTGAAGTTCTTATTCTCGACGAACCGACCGCAGGCCTCGATCCAAATCAAATCCGTGAGGTTCGGAATACGATGAAGAAGCTAGGCGAGACAAAGACTATTTTGTTGTCGACACACATTTTGCAAGAAGTCGAGGCGATGGCCTCTCGCGTCATCGTGATCAACGAAGGCCGAAAGGTTTTCGAAGGGACGGTTGATGAATTGAAGCAAGTCAAAGGTGACTTGTCCGCCGCGTTCCACCAACTCACGGGCGCAGCCGTTTAATAACAAGTCGAGGAAGGCGTGGGTTTCTCCATGTTGCAACTCGAAGCAAATCAATAGTGCGTCATCAATACCCTTTGCTGACTCAAGATTCAAACGTAACCGATCAACGATTTTGTGATTAAGGAATACCGCAAGTGGCTCTCGTTCTCACCGCATTGGTCAAGCTGCTGTTGCTAGACATTGTTTTTTTGGCAGTGATTCTCGCGCTCGTCGTCTTGCTTGCTCGCGGCCGCCGCGTCGCATACGCCGTGCTCAAGCGAAACTTCTATGGCTATTTTTCGAACCCGACCGGCTATGTCTTTCTTTGTCTGTTCGTTCTGATGACGAGCATGGCCGCGTTTTGGCCGCATGAATTCTTTAGTTCGAACCTTGGAACTCTCGGGCAACTGAACAAGTGGTTCACTTACATCATGATGTTTTTCATCCCTGCTATTACGATGAGCATTTGGGCTGAAGAAAAACGGCAAGG
>JAYVPE010000679.1:0-3295 GCA_043757575.1 Pirellula sp. | reverse complement strand
CCAGAAAGTTTAAGCCGGTCAAGGCCGATATCGCTCGAGCTCTTCGCAAAGGCTTATCTGGATCTCAGATGCCTTTATTCAATAAACTACCTGACGACAAGATCGATTCACTCGTGGACTACGTGATCTTTCTGTCCATACGAGGTGAATTGGAACGCAAGCTGCTGTACAGCGCGGCCTACGAACTCGATTTAGAAACAGACCGCATTTACGACGTCTCACTCAAAGAACGCAACGACGCAGATTCCAAAAAACAATGGGATGGGCAAATCGAAACGGCAACCGAAATACTGACAGGAATTGTGGACGCGTGGATGGAATCAGCAGACGGAGTTGAAGAGTTTGATTTGCCAGTCTTTCCTTTATTTGGTTCGGAAACCGCAGATAATCGGGCGGAATTGCAAGAGTCGATCGCGATAGGAAGAAAGCTCTACTTAAGTGAAGAGGCTGCATGCGCAAAGTGCCATGGGGAATCAGCACGTGGCGATGGCCCACAACTCCCGGACTACGATGATTGGACTAAAGATTGGACTTCAAAGATTGACTTAAATCCAACAAAGCTGGATGAGTTGTTACCGCTCATGGCCCGTGGCGGGATGAAACCCCAACCACTCAAACCGCGAAACATTGTCGAGGGTAAGTTTCGGGGAGGTCGTGAGCCGATGGATCTTTATCGCCGAATCCGCTATGGCATTCTAGGCGCGCCGATGCCAGCGGCAGCGATTATCAAATCCAACGAGGATAAAGGGATTCGTTCAGAAGACATTTGGCATATCGTCAATTATGTTCTCTCGATCGCTGAGCCCGAGACGCTAGCACCGTCGGTCCAAGCGGCATTTAAAAAGGGCTCATAGGGTGTTTCGGGGAGGTCAAGCGAGTAGTCGCTCGACGATTGTCCCGATAGCAATCGAGGCGCGCATCAGTGGCTCGATCGTTACCTGCTGGACGTTGGTGTTGACCTGCAAAAATGGTTCCCGTGAGAGCCATCCTTGGCAACCGATCGTAGTAAACGTGATGGATACCCCAAAACCATTAGGTCAACCTAGCGTGCTACAATACCACGAAACCCGACACCAAAACAGAACCTCCCCGGATTACCGTATGAGCCTACCGTTGAATGATCGCATCGCAGCAGCAGCTCACAAGCTTGCCGTCCGATTCACTGAGGACGCAGATTTGCCAGCTCGTTTTCGACGACAAACCGACTCTTCTGTTAAGCCACGTAAGGTCAAAGAAGACTCCGATATTGAAATACGCTTTCGGGCCAATGTTGTTTCCTGGGCGCGCCTCATTGAAACGATGATCTCCAAGATAGATCAAGCTCAGGCTTGGCGATTTACTCATTTGCTCCCCCAAATCGACAGTGCGATCACGAAGCTTACGCAGAACAAAGATTTTTGTGATTTCATCGATTATTTAATCCTTCGAAGAGATACAGAACGATGTAACTCGGATGAACTCGGTGGGCTAGCATTGCTTTCCGTCGCATTTCAGCGGGAAATCGAGAAGCGACTTCGGTAATTCAGATTGTGGCCAGCGACATGACAAAAGATAAAATTGCAGTGGTTGATGTTGAAACAACGGGATTATCCCCATGGCGACACGATCGAATTGTGGAGATCGGCGTTGTTGTCATGGATTCTGACGGAACTATTGAAGCGGAATACGAGACGCTCGTTAATCCAACTCGTGATATCGGCCCATCGTGTATTCACCAGATTTGCTCCGCAGACGTATTGCGTGCTCCGACCTTTGCAAACGTAGCGGGGGATGTCCTGGAAATATTGTCGGCCTGCACGGTCATCGCCGGTCATAATGTCAGCTTCGACAAGAATTTCTTGGTGAAGGAGTACGACCGACTAGGTGTAACACTACCAGACGTTCCGTTACTGTGTACCTGCCGCCTGTTTGGACGTGCAAGTCTTCAGTCTTGCTGCGACGAGCTAAGCCTTTCATTCAACGGCATGCCTCATCGCGCACTTGTGGATGCCCAACTCACCGCGCGTATTGTTGCGTTGCTCTGTTCAGATGACCCGTCATTGCTTGACACATACAGGTTGCCCAGCGTTTCATGGCCAAGAGTGTCCCCGCTGAGGACTCCCTGCTTTACCCGAATGCATGCAGAACGATCTTCAACTGAGCCTCCCAAATTTCTTCAACGACTTTCCGCAACAATTCATCACGACACAGAGGCTGAGACTCCAAATGTCTTGGCCTATATGGTACTGATTGATCGCATCCTAGAGGACCGCGTAATCGACCAGAGTGAGGAAGACGTGCTTGTAGATGCGGTAACGAATTGGGGGCTGTCATCCGCGCAACTGTCCGCTGCTCATACCAACTACATTCACAATCTGGCTGTTTCTGCGCTCGCTGACGGATTTGTTTCTGATACGGAACGCCGCGACCTTCATTTAGTGGCGAGAATGCTAGGGCAAAACGAATCAACGCTTGATAGCATTCTGGAATCGGCGGCGTCGCAATTGTCGACTGCCCGACGTGTGTCAAAGACTGTGGGTGCTGACTCTGACCTTGTCGGGAAATCGGTGTGTTTTACCGGACAACTTATTGCGACAATCGGAGGTCAGCCAATCTCTCGCGATCTCGCGGAAACGCTTGCGAAGGATGCTGGACTCAGTATTGCAAGTAACGTCACCAAGAAGCTTGACCTACTCGTCGTTGCTGATCCAAACACACAATCAGGCAAGGCGAAAAAAGCGAGAGATTACGGCACACGAATTCTTTCGGATGCCGTATTTTGGCGCATGGCCGGAATTGCGGTCGACTGATGGCGAAATCGGGTAAGAGCGGCCATTGCTGACCGCTCTCCCCACACCACCACGGCATGCGGGTCCGCACCGGGCGGTTCAACGAAGCTGAGCAAGCTCGGCCCAGAGTGTCTTTAAACTCAATACCCCTTGGGCTTGCAACCAGACATTCGTCATGCCGACTCCACTGGCTATCGTTTTGGACACGAGGTCTGCGCCGGGGTCAGCAGGTCTGCGCCGGGGTCAGGGTCAGGGGGTCACGGTGGTCTGCGCCGGGGTCAGGTTCGGGATTCGCGGTGGTCTGCGCCGGGGTCAGGTTCGGGATTCGGGATTCAGTTCTACTTTCTTTTCAATGACATTTTGCTGGCGAACCGCTTCGCTTGATTGTTCAATTCGCTTGGCATCTCGCCGTTTTAAGTCTGAGGCGTTGTCGGGATGACTCAATCCAAATCGTTCGGACAATTCTCGCAACGTTGCAGAAGTATATCGATTTCGTTTGGCGTACCAGTTCGCATATCCCGAAAGCC
>JAYVPE010000678.1:0-3299 GCA_043757575.1 Pirellula sp. | reverse complement strand
TTTAAATCGGTTTGTTTCTGTTGCGGCAAGCGCCATCGGCCAATTTAGTACCAAATCACTTATTCGTAACGGAAATCCGGACAGAAACATTCCCTGAGTTGTCCCAAAGTCCAGTCGATGGCTCATTTACCTTGAGAAAGAGTTCGCCATTTTTTTCCGGCGTAAAAACGGTTTCGCCGCCGACCCGAAAGGTATCCCAGCGTTTCGTTTGCTCCGCGTGTTCGCTTGTCACAACGCTTGCAATAATACAACCTAACGGATTCCCGCGATAATATTGATACGTAACTCCCTGTGGTCCCACGACCCAGTTCGAATCGGATGCGCTCGTGGATTTTCGCAAGAGATAATTGCCCGTGCAGGAAATGCGAACTGGCATACCTGCTTCAACCAAGATCCCAGTCGCTTGCCAACCTCGGTCGGTCGCAAGTGAAGTGTTCACCATGACTTGCTCGTTCAATTTATTTTTGGCGTGGCTTGAATCACTTACGACTCTCGAGCGATCAAGATCGTAACCGAAATCTAGATCGGAAACGAACGCATTCCAGTCTACTTGGACGTCAGCCCAATCTGAAGCGATTCGCCTTTTGAGATGAACAGAAAGCGAATCCGAGTAATCGAGCTTGTTGTTATACAGCTCCCTTAAAATAGGTCCGTATTTCGGATGATTCGTAAAGAAAACGCAAGCCGCCCAGCTCCACGCGTAACGAACCACGTGGTCCTCTCGCTGATTTCCATAAGCCAAAATCTGCGACATGGATGGAGCATCCCCTCGCTTAAGCGTCTCATCGATCAATCGCAATCGTCCCCAACCAGAAACCAATTCTCTCGCCGCTGGAATAACGCCCAGCATAAGCCGTCCGTCCGTCAACGAGTGGGTCCCCTGCATCTCTGCCATACCCTCCATAAACCAAGGCGAACCGCCACCACCATAGAGTTTCCACATGATCCAATGCGTTGCCTCATGCAAGAACAAGAGACGTCGAAAGTACACTGTCGGTTGCTCTCGTAAATAGATCTTGCTCCCGAACTGGTAACCCTCATCAAAACCGGGAACATTGTCCAACAACCCGAGCTTAGTCAGTCGTTCGCGATCTCCAATGAGCATTGCGGTAACATGCAACCCGTCCATTCTTTTCGCATCGACTCCGAAATAGACCTGCCACTGTATTAAGCTTTGCTCGATCAAAGCGGGCCAACTTTTGAGTTCATCATCTATCGGAATGTCGGTGATGAGTGTCAAGCGTGGTGTGATCAGTTCGTACAATCCCTGTTGATTTCGCCGGACGTCTAGGGTGGGTGGATCTACTTCATGGCCGACTATATTGTCGGCGGTGGAAGCAAACAATAGAATTGCGAACCATCCAGGAATCGCAAGTGCATTGAACATGATCCTGAACTCCATTGCAATGTTATTAACTCTGCCGACCGGCAAGCTGTTCTTGAATTGTAATCGCAAGATCGACCGCATGTGCGGCGAGCGTGCCGTCTAGACGAGGCGCGGTTGTTCTCGTTCGAACACTTTCAGCCATATCCTCGATTTCCGAAACAAAAGCATCCACATCATCGCTCGCAGGAAGTTCCGGTCGAATCACTTGACCATCGCGAGTCACGATTTTGAGAGGCATAGTCTCCGCCGAATCGCTAAAGGCGGCAAACTCGTGTTGCAAAGTAGCGTTTTCCAGTTGAAGTTCAAAGCCATGTGTGAACGGTCGGCCAGGACCATCAATCACTCCGGAAGTACTAGCGACCGCTACCCTAGAATCGCCAAAGTCGTAGACCACATGCGCAAACTTGGCCACGTCTCCTTGCATCCGCCCGACCGCGTGAACTCCCTTTGGCTTCCCAAATAGCAATTGAATCCAATGCAAATCGTGGACATGCAAATCGACTAACGGTCCTCCGACTTTCTCCTTTGCGTAAAAATCAGGAATCCAAGTTGGATTTGAAATGATTCGTTTGAAATATCCGCCAATCGGAACCCCATAAGTACCTTTAGAAACAAGTTCCGTAGCATACGCAAAGGCACCCATGTAGGGTAATACGTGTGCCACCAAAACCATTCGATTCAATCGCTGAGCGGTTTCTATAATGCGATGGCAATCTTCCG
Source organism: Pirellula sp. (assembly GCA_043757575.1). Taxonomy (GTDB): domain Bacteria; phylum Planctomycetota; class Planctomycetia; order Pirellulales; family Pirellulaceae; genus JBKCUI01. The sequence goes on along the minus strand of JAYVPE010000678.1, from coordinate 1,192 downwards.
AATTGAGTGCAAGTGGTTTTTCGCACAATACATCCTTGCCATTTTCTAGTGCCAAAATAGCCGCTGACGCATGCAAATGCGGTGGCAAGCAAATATCGATTACGTCGATGTTTGGGGAACGGACCATTTGCTCTATTGAATCGAAAACTTCCATTCCGGTCAGTGAGATTCGATCACCTGGAGGGCCGAAGTTTCCTTGAATACCACGCCAATCGCCGGCACGTTTCTTTGGATCGCTTGAGCAGAACGCAACCAGTTTCGCCTTCTTGCTACGGCGGTACGCGAGCTGATGAATCCATCCCATAAAGCCGACGCCAACCAAGCCTACTCGTATCATGTACTTCGTTCCTATTTTCTCTGGAAATTAGCGGCCATGTGCTTAAAACCCAGGGCGGCGCTGCACTCTGCCCTGGGCTAATATGTTTTAGCCCGTTGGGCTATCAAACGCGAGATTGAGTTTCGCCCCGAATGGGGCAGCAACAACACGGCCCAGGGCAAAGCGAAGCGCCGCCCTGGGTCAAATATGCATTTCTCATTTCATAATTTCGATTTCAAAAAGCTTTGGCCAGTTCTTTCCTGTCACGTATATTTTTTTTGTGTCACGATCTTGCGCAATGCCGTTCAAAACTTGGTCTCGGTCGTCGCGTTGACTCATTGGGTAGACGCCGCTGAGATCGATCCAGCCAAGCAATTTTCCATTTTCAGGTGAGACACGAGCTATCCGATCTTCGTACCAAATATTGGCCCAGATCTCGCCGTTGACGTACTCGAGTTCGTTCAAGTTCTTAATGCGAGCTGTCCCATCTTTGACTGAAATTCTTCGCACTTCTTTGAACGAGTTAGAGTCGATAAATCGGAGGTCAGACGAGCCGTCGCTTAGGATCAGCTCTTTTCCATTGTGCGTCAGCCCCCAACCCTCATAGGGATACCGAAAATACTCCTTATACTGAAAGGTTCTAAGGTCATACACAAAGCAAAGATTATCTTTCCAAGTTAGCTGAAAAATTTTACCGTCAAGGATTGTAATTCCTTCGCCGAAGTATTGTTCGTCGAGCGAGATCGACCTAATGACCTTACCCGACTTGAGATCCACTTCACGAAGGGTCGAGCTACCCTGCTTACCCGTCCCCTCAAACATTTGTCCGTTTTCGATGATCAAACCTTGTGTATAAGCTCCTGGGTCGTGTGGGTA
>JAYVPE010000677.1:0-12338 GCA_043757575.1 Pirellula sp. | reverse complement strand
GTATGAGGCAGGCATGTGGGGCCCCGAGCAATGCACCGAATGGATGCAGGCTCAAGGAAGAAATTGGTTTGATGTCTGCCCAATTTTGCACTGAGTTGGAAATCAAGTAGTTCAGCCGGACACTCGGTCCATAAGCAGTGTCTGAGAACCCGAACTCTTACGAAGTTAAGCAGCATGCGTGGCTCGAGCTTTTCAATTCGCAATCTACTTGACGAAACGCGACGGCGCAAGGCACGAGCGAAATATCCGTTACTGGTTTTTTCATAGCGCCCCATTTACACAAAGTAGAAAAACTAGCGGCTCACAACTGGGCAGTTTTAGGGTTTTTTGAAAAGCGGTCGAATCCGAGTTTAACATGCACACGAACTGAATTTCCACGAGAATCCGAAATTTGTTCCTTTCGCTATCAAAAATGGTGTCGTGCCAGGCAATCGCTGAAATCCTATTTGCCTGCGGTTCCAGAATTTCGCTGGATCAGTGTCAGTGGATTCATCGCCGATTGCTAGCCAAATCATTGTGCAAGTTGCGCGATAGTGGATCTCAGTGGCTGACATGGCACCAAACCGGAAGCTGACCGGTTCAATACTTCGTTTTGCATGAGCTCCAACCGAATTGTGATCAAATCATCGTAAGCATTTGCCTACCCTGAAAACATTGTGCTCGACTGAGTTTCCGAATGTTGTGAGCGCTTTTTCAGAGTTAGTTCCTGAAAAAAAGTACCTTGGAATAAATTTTGCTCGGCATGCGGCTTGCAGTAGATGTAGCGCAGAAATGGTGTGGGCTAGACGTCCTATCGCACTTTCGGTTTCTGTTTAAATTCGATGCTCGTTACGAGGAGGAAGTCATGAGAAAATTTTTAGTCGCTGCGATAGCTGCAACAACATTGGGGGTTACTGCCAATTACGTGAATGCCCAGAATCAAATTGAGCGGCGGGTGGATCGAAATCTTCGGCAAGTGGAGCGCCAGGCACAACGGATTGGCAATCAATCGACATATTACACCGACAACACGTGGAAGCAAGTGTCACCGTGGGTAAACAAATACGATTTGCGACCAGTTCAGCGAGCTGCTAACGCCGTTGCAAATACAGCCGTAAACGCTGCAGCAAATGCTCGGTTTGGATTTACGCAACCGAGTGTCGCTAACACACAATCTGGTTGGTTTTATGATTATTATGCCATGCCCTATACCAACTTCACGCCAAGGGCGGGTGCTAATAATACTTACTCTTCGGCACAAAGTTTTTATGACACCAATAACGACGGCGTATATGACGAATTCTACACTTATCGCGACAGCGATAACAAAGGAAGATACGACGAGTACGATTTGTACGAGTTTGCGGAAGCTAAGAAGGAAAGTGGCGCATCTAAAAGTCACGACGGACTTTATGATGCCAGTCGCCATACGGTAAAAGGCAAAATCGATGCGTCTAAATCGGCCAAAGTGAACGGTACTATACATACCATTGTTCGCGTCAAGGGCGACAAAGACCCATTTACTATTGTAGACCTGGGGCCAACGGAAGCGTTGTCCGTCAAGGCCGAAGTTGGTCAAGAAATTGTTGCTTCTGGTCCGTTAATGCAGATTGGCGATAAAGAAGTTTTGGTCGCCGAATCAGCCCAGCTTTCAAGCAAAGAAGTGATAATCGCTCGCAGTGCTCCGAAAATGATGGGAGTCGTTTTGGATACAACATCGGCGGATGTTCAGAACGGTTCCCATTCGTTGATCGTCGTCAAATCAGAGAACGGAAACCAACTTATTGATTTGGGCAATGCCGATCAACTTAAAGTTAAAATTGCTCCACAGACTCCAATCGTTGTTTGGGGGGTTCCGGTTCAAATGCGAGATCATAGTGTGATCCTCGCTGACAAGATCGAATTGAACGGCCAGACGCACATTATTAAGCGTTGGTAATTGATCCTGCCACAACTGCCGGAATTTGATTCCCATGAAAGGCCCTTTTGCAATTGGAAAGAGGCCTTTCTTTTTGCGTTCCATGGCTCCATACGCATGCTCTCAAGCCAGTCAAATAAGCTGCGGAGTCGAGTATTTTTACTAAGCAGAATCACGCTGATTTTGGAATCGATACCCCACTCCTCGAACGGTTTCGATGAGATCGCCGCTTTCACCAAGCTTTTTGCGCAAAGCTCGAATATGGACATCGATAGTTCTTTCCAAGACAACCGTATCCTCGCCTAACGCGAGGTCGATCAAGTCGTTGCGTTCATAGGCTCGACCCGGATCTCGCATTAACGTTTCTAACAGTCTGAACTCGGATAGAGTTAGGTCGAGAGTTACACCGTTCAGAGTGACTTGATGACGAACGCGATCGATGACGATCCCTTGGACTGCAATGGTTGGTAAATCGCCAGATTCAGCAAGTAAGCGACGTCGCAATGCCTTGATGCGTTCCAAAAGGACTTTGACGCTAAAGGGTTTCACGACGTAATCATCAGCACCGACTGAGAAACCGAGCAGTTGGTCAGCTTCTTCGGCCTTTGCTGTCAGCATCAAAATGACGCACTGACTCGTTTCGGAATGTGCACGCAATCGTCGACAAACTTCGGTTCCATCCAATACCGGAAGCATCACGTCTAAAAGAATAATTTCAGGTGGCTGATGGAATGCCGCACTCAAGCCGCTTTGACCATCAAATGCAGTAAAAACTTGGAAGCCATGCTGCTGAAGGTTGTAGCAGATAATCTCCGACAATGCTCGGTCATCTTCAATCACGAGAACTCTTCGGTTAGCCATTGGTTTTTCTAACAAGCTGGGTGTGTTTGTGGCGAATAATTTCGCCATCGATCATGTAGATAACTTCTTCAGCGACATTTTCAGCGTGGTCTGCAACTTGTTCGATATTTCTCGCCGCTGAAAAGACATGCAGGGCGGGTTCGACTTGGGTTGAATCTAGACGCAACAGATCCTCAAGTTCCTTAATAACATCACGATTCTGTTGGTCGACGCGAGCTTCCAATTGGATTACTTTTTCTGCCGCCTTCGTATCGGAATTCACAAAAGAGTCCAAAGCCATCCGAAGCATTTCCGTGGCGTTCTCGGCCATCGACGATAACTCGTCCGGTGTCGGGAAATACGGGAAGCCCTGCAAGTACTCGGCGCGTTCAGCAATATTGCAAGCAAGATCCGCAATTCGCTCAAGATCCGCGTTCAACTTGAGCATCGTCGTGATATGTCGAAGGTCCCTGGCGACCGGTTGGTGCAGCGCCAGTAGCTTGAGGCATTCCTCTTCAATTTGAACTTCCTTTCGGTCGACGACGTCATCTTGAGCCAAAACGCTCGAGACTAATTCGTAGCGACGCTTGCACAAGGCACTCACCGAATCGTAGATCATTTGTTCTACGCGGCCAGCTTGGGTTAAAACTTCGTGGTGAAGACTCTCGATATCTCGTTGAAGATGTAATGACATCGTGTTATCCAAACTTCCCAGTAACGTAGTCTTCGGTTCTCTTGTTGGTGGGCCGAGTAAAAATCTGCTCGGTCGTCCCGCATTCGATCAGTTGTCCATTAAAAAAGAAGCCTGTTTGACTCGAACAACGCGACGCTTGTTGCATGTTGTGCGTCACAATTACAATTGTATATTGCTTACACAGTTCGTAGATAAGATCTTCAATTTTGATTGTCGAAGCAGGATCGAGAGCGGAACAGGGTTCGTCCATCAGGAGTATCTCGGGGCCGATCGCAATCGCCCGTGCGATGCACAATCGCTGCTGCTGACCCCCGCTGAGCCCGAGCGCCGGTTTATGGAGTCGATCCTTGACCTCGTCCCAAACTGCCGCTTTTCGCAAAGACCATTCGACAAGATCATCTAGATGTTTACGAGCGATTCTAAAATGCAGTCTAGGGCCAAACGCCACATTGTCAAAAACCGACTTCGGAAACGGGTTCGGCTTTTGGAAGACTATTCCTACCTTGCGCCGTAACGAAACCGTATCCATGGAACGTTCGAGAATATTGAGCGTTGAGTCTTTACTGTCTACGATTAATAGCTCACCGCTGGCACGAGCCGAAGGAACCGTATCATTCATCCGATTGATCCAACGGAGCATCGTGCTTTTGCCGCACCCGCTGGGTCCGATGAGCGCAGTTACTTGGTTGCGGGGGATCTTTAAATTGATATCGCTCAGAGCCTGAAAATCGCCATACCACGCGTTGAATTTATTGAAGATGACTGCCGACGAAGATGTTTTGAGCGTCATAGTCGTTTCCGCTTGATCGATGCGTAGTTGCGTTCGACTTGAAGACGAATCGGAAGTGGAAGTAGGTGCCGAAAATGCCGATGTCATCAATTTTCTTTTTTCAGAAAGCAATGGAGTCATGAATAATTTACTTAGGACAAGGGACGGCTAAATTTCTGACGAATAACAATAGCGATGGAGTTGAAGACTAATAGCAAGAGCAACAACACAATGATGGCCGCCGCAGAAATCGCATGGAACCCTGCGTCGTGTCTTCCTGCCCAATCGTAAATTTGAAGCGAAAGAACAGTAAAAACGGACATTAGGTTAGAAGGAGCTCGCGTGATGAAAACAACCCCCGAGATCATCATGATCGGAGCAGCTTCGCCCACCGCTCGACTCATCGCGAGGATCGAACCAGTCATGATGCCAGGGACGGCAGCAGGCAAGGTTACATTCCAGACGGCTTGCCAAGGCGTCGCACCCATTCCAAGCGCAGCTTCGCGAAGCGATGGCGGAACCGAACGGAACGCTTCTTGAGATGAAATGATAACGACCGGTAGAATCACCAACATCAATGTCAAGCTGCCCGCAAGCACGCTTCGGCCAAACGGGACTGAAAAATGATACCACGCTTGTTTGTGTACGCGGCCAGGGGTCTCGTTCCATCGCACGGAAATCGCTTTCTCTTCTTCCGAAACAGGGATCGGTTGGCCTTTCGCGACGACCTGCATTTTGATGTACTTGCCATTGAGATCGATCGCCGCAATCCCGTCCTTCGGAATTGTATCGGCGGACAAGCTGGACTCAACAGGGACTAATAACACCGCATCCTCGATCGTCAAAAACTGATCGAAATACCGACTGCCCACTTCGAAGATCGAATGGCTGGCTTGTTGTCCTGTATCGGTTCTCTCCATCAAACCGAACATCGACACAAAGGCAACCATTCCGACAATGCCGTAGACAACTGACGGAACACCGGCAAGATTGGCGATGTTCAACTGCACTAGCGAATGTAACCAACGCATCAATCGATTCTTTGGCCGAAGCTCTTCCAAGAAAATGGCTGTTCCAATTCCGATCGGCAAGGTGAGAATCCCGCAAGCGGCACAAGTCCAGAAGGTGCCCATCAAAGCTGGCCAAATCCCGGCCCGATTGGGATCTGGATGAGGCGAGTTTGTTAGGAACGACCAAGAGAGATGGCTCACCCCTTTGGACAATACCGTGTAGAGCAATACTCCGAGGACCAGCACTGAGCAAAAAGCAGTAATTCGGCAAATCCAATTAAACGCAACAGCCATCGCCATTCGCCTTGGAACACTGTTGGGCTTTTGAAAGGCTTCGGTCAATACACCTCCAAGTGACTTCATTCATAAGCCTCCCGAAAACGCCCGCGGACCCAGTTACCAACCAGGGTCAGTAGAAAAGTCATAACAAACAAGACGCATGCCACGGCGTACATCGAATAGTATCGTGCATCAAACTGGCTCGTGTCACCCGAACCCATTTGGACCATCCAACCGGTCATGGTTTGTGTCGCTTCGCGGGGGTCGAAAGTTAAATGCGGCTGAGATCCACTAGCTAATGCGACAATCATCGTTTCGCCAACAGCCCGTGAAATCGCCAAAAGAAACGCTGAGATGATTCCCGATAGTGCCGCAGGTAGAACGACCTTTAAGGACACATCGAGTTTTGTAGAGCCCAGACCGAAAGCCCCTTCGCGAAGTGCTGTCGGTACGGCTCGGAGGGCATCCTCAGCCAGCGATGTCACGATTGGCAAGCATAAAATCCCGACCGCAATCCCTGCACTCATGCCGTTATACACATTGAATTCCGGATGCAAAAACTTTAACGAGGGTGTAATCACTGTGAGCGCAAAAAAACCGTAAACAACGGTCGGAATACCGGCCAAGATCTCAAGCACGGGCTTCAACACGGAACGAATTCTGCTCGGTGCGTATTCACTCATGTAAATGGCTGTGATGAGTCCGACGGGCAACGCGATCACCATTGCAATGACGCTGACAAGAATCGTTCCCGAGACCAATGCCCAAATGCCGTAGTGGACTTCGTTGCCCAGAGAAGGGGTCCATTCCGTCGAGGTCAAAAAATCGGTTAGGGATATGCCCGGTTTGGAGAAAAAAACTAGGGTTTCTTTGACCAAAACATAGATAATGGAGCCAGTGACGATCAACGACAGGAAACCACAGCAAGCTAGCAAAAACTTTACCGCCCATTCACGAACATACAGTGATTGGAGCGATCGCGGCGTGAAAGCTATTGCAGGATTGGTCTGATCGGTTGTGATCGTCGCCATAAAACTATCTCGGTTGAGTAAGGTTTTTCTCGATGTAGATTTCAGAAAGCGAACCCATTCGAGAGTTTCCTGCTTCATCGTAAAAATAAGTTCCCTCAACGCGATCATCGAAACGTTGGCGTACGGTCTTGTAGAGATCCATCGTCAATGGAACGCACTTGGCTCTACGGCAAATTTCGTCGGCGTGATCGATGTAATACTCGACAAATTTGCGAAGCTCGGGTCGCTTCGCCGCTGCCGCGCTTACATAAATAAAGAGTGGCCGACCCAATGGACTGTAGATCGATCGCTCAATATTCTCAGCCGTCGGCTCGTTCGCTTGCTTGGTCTTTGGATCGATTACATTAAGAACTTTCAGTTTGTCTTTGTTCTCGAAGTAGTACGAAGCTCCAAAGAAACCAATCGCATATTTCTCGCTTGCGACACCATTCACTAACGCAAGATCTTGTTCGCTTGGCGTAAGGTCAGATCGAATGTTACCCTCTTTGCCTACGACAACTTCCTTGAAGAAGTCGAACGTTCCCGAATCGGTTCCTGGCATGAAAATTTTGATGGGATGGTCAGGGAAGTCAGGATTGAAATCTTTCCATGTTTTTGGAGCAGTATCCGCACTAAAAATCGTCTTGAGATTCTCGATGGAGATCTCACTTAAGAAGTTGTTGTCCTTGTGGACGCAGATCGCGAGTCCATCGTAAGCAATCGGAATCTCAAGAAACCGGATCCCGTTCTTAACACACTCGGATAGCTCGTTTTGCTTAATGGGACGAGAAGCATCGGCGATATCGATGTTACCTTTGACAAACTCGCTGAAGCCGCCCCCTGTTCCTTTCACGCCTACGGTCACATCGACGTTTGGAAATTTTTCATGAAATGCCGAGCCAGCGGCCTCGCTGATTGGATAGACAGTACTGGAACCATCGATCCTCACGGTTCCTTGCAGCGACTTGTTGACTTGGTCCGCTTTGCTATTGGCCGGTGAAGGCGAGGTGCCTTTACTGGCGACGGAATCAACAACCTTGGCAGCATCGCAGCCAAAACACAAACCGCAGGCAACTAAGAAAAAAAATCCACGCAACATCTTGTTTCTTTTCATTGGAATCAGAGATCGTTAATAGAGGTTCTCATTTGAGACGACATGATAAACCCAGGTTGTTAAGATCGTGTTAAGATGCGATGAAGACTGCGGTGCCTTTAGCAATCAGCCTCTTTTTTTGTAAGCGAAAATCCCTGGAGCACAACAGGGCGCTTGGCAGAGTTCGGACCCAGTTAATTTGAGCAAGTGGGTTCCTGCAGTGTGCCGCGACGCTCCGCCGTCGCGAATCACGACGGCGGAGCGTCGTGGCACACTGCGTTCGAACAACAAAATGTTGTGTGGGAATCAAAACCAACCCCTTCGGCAAATCGAATGCCAGTTCGATATTCGGCAAATCGAATGCCAGTTCGATAGAAACTTTTCAATTCATCGCTGCAGCAAGAAAGAACGGCCCCTAGCGAATCAAACTGCCGTTTGGGCTTCATGAACACGGGATTGTTCGTCTTGCCTTATCGCTGTGCGGTTTTCGATTCCGACAGTTAGCAGCCAGAATCAACGGAAGCTACTCCTCTTCTCTCAGAATCTTGCTCACTGATTTCCGCACCATTTTACCAATGGATTCAATCAGGACAACCTCATCCACTAATAACTCCACAGATTCAAGACGTTCCGCCGAACTGTCGAAAACAAGCAATGCTGCGTTCGGGTTGACTACGAAGAAATGATCGGCACAGCCGTGCTGTGTCGCTTGGGAAGAGGTTTTTTTGAGTGCTATTTGAGTCTCCCCTCGGGGCGAGGTGACTACTTGGATAGAGGTAGTCGAACGGTGAAGGTGGTGCCTCTTCCGAGTCGGCTGGTGACGGAGACTTGGCCGGAAAAGGATTGCGCGAAGTGCTTTACAATAGATAACCCCAAGCCCGTTCCACCGAGATCGCTCGAGCGAGCTTTGTCGACTCGGTAGAAGCGTTCGAAGATTCGTTCTTGATGTTCTGGTGCGATCCCCTGGCCGTTGTCGATCACCTCGATGATTCCCATCATGCCGTCGCTCGAACATCGCACAGTCACTTGCCCGCCTTCGGGCGTGTATCGGACTGCGTTGCTGATCAAATTGTCAAAAATCGTTGCAAGTCCTTCTTCGTCGCATCGAACCATGATTCCTGGCTGGGTCTCTTCCAACTCCAGTGTTAGAGAACGCTTCTCCGCTTGGACTCGAAAGGCGTGAATTCTTTGTTGTGCTATTTGACTTAGTTGGATGTCTCGAACTTCGAAAGCGACTATTCCCGATTCGATGCGAGCTAACCGAATCAAATCTAGGATCAGATCGTTTAATCGATTGGCTTGCTCCTCGATCCGTTCGACAAACCGCAGCCGATTTACTGGGTCCTCAAGAGCTCCTAGTCGCAGTGTTTCGGAATAGGCTTTGATCGAGGAGAGAGGTGTTTTCAATTCATGCGAGACATTGGCGACAAAGTCTCGACGCATTGTCTCGAGTTGCCTAAGACTGGTTACATCATGAACAACAATCACGACGGCTTCGCCGGAAAATTGAGCAATCCAAGAAAAACGAACAGCCAGGACGCGTCGTGGTTGTCGTTTCGTTTCAAATTCTCGCCCGATCGTTCGGTGAGCCTTGAAGACTTCATCGACGCATTCCTCAATGAACGGATTTCGAACAAGCTCATAGAAGGGACGATTCAAGAGTTCTGGATAAGGAACGTCGAGTAAAACGGCAGCCGCTCGATTTGCCAACAAAACACGACGCTGCACATCAATGGAAAGGATACCTTCGTGCATACTGGCAAGTACCGTTGATAACCGATCACTATTCGTACGAAGTTCATCTTCGCGACCCTGCAGTTCGACTTGCATCTGATCAAAGGCTTTCCCGAGTAACCGCCATTCGCCTTGCCAATGGACCGGACTAAGCCGTTGTCTGTAGTCCCCTCTCGCGATAGACCCTGCGAAATGGGTCAATTCTCGGAGCGGTGCAATGGTCGCGCGTGCAAATGCGATTAGAACCATCGACGCCAGCGCTGTCGAAGCGAGAGCAAACCAAACAAAGGTTTTTGAAATATCAGCCAATCGCTTGCGTGTTTGGGATGTCGCCATCGCCAATCGAAGTATTCCAATGGGCTCACTTTTTTCCAACAATGGAATCGCTAAATAGTAGTATTCGGTCTTTGTCGATTCGCTCAATCGAGCTGCTTTTCCGATTTTACCGAGTCTGGCTTGAACGATCTCTGGTCTTAATTTGTGGTTCTCCATCGTCGCGGCTGCGACATCGCTATCGGCCAATACACGCCCATCGGGATCAACGACAGTGACTCGGATTTTTGCCCTCTGACTGAAATTTCGAATCACCTGCTCGATTTCATTGGAACGGTCGTTTGACGATTCTGCGAGAAGCCGTTCTATGGATGGCTGCAATCCTCGCGCGGAGCTATGAAGCACTTCATCGATCTCGACAACCGCCATCTGACGGTTCTGGCTTCTAGAAAAAAGAATCAATGCCAATATCAATAGCGCTTGGAGTAGAAGATAGGCAAAGACTAGCTTTGACAGACTCGAAGTAAATCTCACTTAACCTTTTCCTTGGGAATAGCGACCACTACCGACTAAGAAATGGGAATAGCAGGTCCCCGATCCGGCAAAGCCAGCATTGTAGCAATCCTTCCTTTCCAAAAACGGGCCCTATCTGCTATACTCTTACGGAATTCAAGGATGAGCACTTTTAGCTCTCTCCTTTTTTATCTAGTTTGACCCCGCGGCCCCGCGAAAAGACTTCGATATGTCGGATCATTGGAATAGCATTGCAAACCTGCTCAAAACTCCTTCTCTCGGTCCCACTGCAAAGAAAACAGACGGCCCCGCAAAACCGCTAAAAGCAGCGTCGCTGGTAGAACAAACGGTTCCTGTACAAGAAACTGCGTCGCCAGTTCTTGAACCGGCAAAATCGAAAGCCGAACCATCCCGGCTTAGAAGTTCTTGGGACGCGGTTGCGACATTCTTCGGAGTTGCAACGCCAGAAAACCCCCAGGAAGACCAGCCAAAATCCGACGTTTCCTCGGACTCAAAATTGGATGCGATTGCCACTCCCAAAGGTGTTACTTCCGGAAACCGAAAGTCAAAACCGAGCATGTGGGGTGAAACCGTTGAAAAACGAATCATCGAATCCGAAGCACCGAATCCGCCGTCACGATTGGCAGAAAATGATGAGCTGCCTCTCGACGGCGAATCTCGAGATCGAGGTCGCTCACGAGGGAGAGAAAGAAGCCCGCGAGTGGATGACGCCGCAGTTCGATCGGATCAAGAGACACGACGCGTTCCTCAAACGCAGCGGGACCAAGAACCAGGAACAGTCGACCCTGACCGTCGTGCCCATAGGCAGCAACCTAGGCGAGGCCGTCAAGCCGATGTTCGAGCAGACGCCCCATTCGCTGAATCCGCAATGGAATCCGGCTTGAACGATGAGAACTCGAAGTTGGATTCGGAAAACTTAGATCGAAACGATTCCCCGAGAAGTGAACCAAGTCGTACGCCTCGCGGGCGTGGTCAACGAAGTCCATCGGAAAATGGCGACGTGCGACCAGAATGCACAAACAGTTCTGAACGGCATACACGGCCAGAACGAGCGGGACGTGAAGATCGACCGGACCGACCACCACGCTCTGATAGTGCTGATCGCCCAGACCGTGCTGATCGCCCAGACCGTGCTGATCGTCCTCAGAGACCAGCTCGACAGGACGAGTCTGACAGACCTGCAAGACCACATCGTGCAGAAGGATCCGTTCGGCCTGACCACTCTCGCACGGAAAGCTCAGAGCGTCCCAGCAGGACTGATCGAGGGGATAGGCCGTCTCGCGTGGATCGAGCCGAAAGGCCACCACGCGCTGAGGGAGTAGGTCGAGCCGAGAGGCCATCCCATGTTGAGGGTGCGGAACGAAATGAAAGACCACCTCGAACCGACAGATCGGAACAAAGCGATAGACCAGCCCGTACTGACCGGCCCGCTCGCTCGGAAAGTGCAGATCGGCCCGCTCGCTCGGAAAGCGCTGACCGGGCAACCCCTCGCGACCGGCCTGCTCGCTCGGACAGAACGAGTTCTCCTCGGGAAGAACGCGGAGTTCGGGACGGTAATGCCCCGCGACGACCTAGACCATCCACACCCACGATTGCGAAAAATCCGTCCGGTTTCGGCGAGGGAATTCATGGCGATGACACCTTCGAATTCATTGACGATTCTTCGAAGATTCACGATGACTATGAGTCGTTGAATGATCGCGTAGAAACCGATTCTGACGACTCGGTCTCACGAGATCTTGCAGAAAGAGAATCGCGTCCTAGACGTCGCCGAGGTCGTGGACAACGATCCGAAGGTCGCGGTAACGAAAACGTGGACATCCCATCTGATCCCCGAGATGTCGACGAAGATCGCGATATTGATGATGATTCTGGCGAATTGATTGGCCGAAACAGCAGGATCCCGTCCTGGCAAGACGCGATCGGAACACTTGTCGCAACCAACATGGAAAACCATCAACGAAATCAGTCCCAAAGTCGCGGGCCCCGTGGACGTGGCCCAAGACGCGACCGCTAATCCAACGGATGGCATTCGCAAATTGGTGCCCGGAAAGATCATGAATTACCGAGTGTCCACGAAATTGCGTTTTGTTCTCTGCGCATTTAGATTAGTACCCTAAGAGTAGAACTACTTTAGGGAAGTATCGAGCTATGCGTCGAAGAAAATTTATCAAAAGCGTGGCAATTGGAACTGCGGTGACCACT
>JAYVPE010000676.1:0-3299 GCA_043757575.1 Pirellula sp. | reverse complement strand
TCGTATGCGTTTCTGTGATCATTTGAAATCCCTTTTTATTTAACCGCAGAGGTCGCAGAGGGACGCAGAGTCAGATCGTCATTGAACGAATCTCTGCGGAACTCTGCGTTCTCAGCGGTTAGTTACCCGTTTCAACCATCGGCCTTCGCCGTCCGTGTAAAAAGACACATGCGGCTGTGAATCATCAAACTCTCCTATCAAGTCATCGCTCACCGAAAAAATCTCCTTCGTAGTTCCTTAGTGCATTCACAGTTAGTTTCGAGATCGCAATACAGGGCCGCCAACTAGCCAGGCACTGAGCTAGCCCAACCCCGCTAAAGCCGTGCGATCGCTGCCTCACCCAGGGCGTCCATAACACTGCCCTGGTTCTGTCAAACGTCAAGTACGACGGTACAGGATCTTACCAGTTCGCCGCCAATCTCTTTGTCTCTCACAAATCTGGCGTTTCCTGACATCGCCTGGGGGACAGATAGCGAAAAACCCGCCCAAGAAATAGCTCTGGGGCCGACTTTGCTCTCGGATCCTGTCATTCTGTTAACCGGCCTGTGGCCGTTAACCGAGAGAGTTAGAGAGATTTGGCTATCCTGGCGGGGGTAACGGCCAAGTTGTTATCGTGCAAAATAGGCGTTACGAGACCACTTTCACCTGCAGAAGGATGAGCCAATTGAGCTACCCGAAAAACGGATTATCCCATAAAGTTGCTGGTCTGGGGAAACGACTAAACGAATCGAGGATGCCAATGGCCACAACAATCGATGCACCACTGCAATGGGTCGAAAACGTTGCCACGCTCCGGTTGCCGGAGCAGGCCGATCGGCATCTGCAGCAATTGATGGATCGGAATAACGAAGGGTTGCTCACCGACCAAGAGCGAACGGAACTTGCAGCGCTGGCTGAGTTGAGTGAGCGCCTGTCGCTGGTGCGTGCTGAAGCTCTGCATCTACTTGGCCGCAAACCGTAGTGTACAGTTCGTGAAAGATGAGTCTCGTGAGTTCGTTAAGGCTCGTGCTGGCGGGCGATGCGAATATTGCCAAATGCACCAGTCGCTGCAAGGTGCGACCTTTCACATTGAGCATGTGATTCCGCGTGTGCGAGGTGGGGTGAGTGATTCAGGCAATCTCGCCCTTGCTTGTCCGAGTTGCAATTTGCACAAGGCTGATCGCGTTTCGTCCCAGCCAAATTCGAGCACAGTCGCTGTTGCATTCTTCAATCCGCGGTCCGATCTTTGGGCTGAGCACTTTGAGTGGGATGACTATACTCTGATCGGTAAAACTGAAGTTGGCGGAGCAACTGTTTGGGCTCTTCCCGACTGAACCCACCGACAAATGAGCTCGGTTGGATCGCTGTCAGGCTCAATCCTCAACATCAATGAAGTACCAAGTATCATGGCAAGAGTTTGGAAGATAGCTCCCGGCGACAACGCGAACAATTGGGACGTTTTCAGGGTTAATCGCTGCATTGGTATTGGTTGGCTACCGAAATCGGATTATCGAAATTTCCCTGATGTGCCTGAAGCATTGGCTGCATTGGAGGAAGTTCATGGGCCGAACGCCAAGGGCCACGGCAAAGGCGCGGCGGAGATGATTTCAGCTTTCGTTGGCTCAATTGACGTTGGTTACATTGTCGTTGCCAACAATGCGTACAACGAGGTGGTGGGTGTCGGGGTTATCAAAAGCGATTATTTGCCGCCGACGGCAAAGAAGAACCCACTCAGAACCGATGAAAGCACCCATCGTCGTCACGTTCGCCTTGTGGATTGGATCGTTCCTCGCACTGCTTACGTTCCTGGGCAGCCGCCCAAGAAGCATTTCTTTGTGCAACAGACTTTAAAGGAACTTGAATCTGAGGACGTCAACAGTGTTGTCGAAGCATATGTGAACGCTTACCCAGCGGATAAAGCATTCGCAAAGCAGTTGAAGTCGATTTTCTCTTTGTCGGCAGTTCCGAAACCGAGCACTTCCTCGGTGGGTATCGATGTTGACATCACTACTTCATCAGTCAAAGGCGAGGGGCGCAGACGTCTCGTAAGTCACCTTGTTCGTGAACGTGATCCGAAAATCGTCGCAGCGAAGAAGAAGTCGGCAAAGTCACTGGCTTGCGAAGTTTGCGGCTTTGATTCGGAGGATGTCTATGGCATTCGATACTGCGAAGTACATCACCTCAAGTCCCTTTCGGAATTGGCCGAAGGAACGAAGACTACGCTCAATGACCTCGCTATCGTATGCGCGAACTGTCATCGAATAATCCATTCCCAGTTCCCTCCAATCGAGATTGAAACGCTTCGCGATCAATTAGCCAAAAATCGTTGCTAAAATGATTGCTTACAGTGTTCGAGCTCCCGAAATACTTAAGAGGGAGAGATACTTCGAGCCTAGTCGCTCAAAACAATCCTCCGCTATGTCTCAGCAATTCGAAAAGTGTGCAATCTACGTCCGGCAGTCGCGGTTGAACGACAGTAGTTGCACCAGTGAGATTCGAGCAGGCACAACAACAGGTAGTCGCTCGGAGAAAGCGGGCACCGACAAAGCGAGCGTTGAAGCCGGAAAGCTTCCCGCTGCGTGGTCTGCTTCATTGTGCGAAGTGTGGTCGAACCATGACTCCTAACACCAGCCGCTTTGGCATCAAACACTACCGATCGTATCAATACCGTTCGCAAGCCGGTGGTCGTCCGCCTTGTGCCGGCGTGTCAGTTCGAGCATCTACCGAAGCGATATCGCTGCCTTTGGCTCGATAGCAAAGAAAACAAGTCCAAGCCAGATTCGCGGCGGTGGTCGGGCCACCATGTTTCACGGCGATGATGTGATCTGGTTCATGCGGCAGTATTACATCATCTTCATGAATAAGGCAGTACTCGCAGAGCTGGCTGGCTCTTTGGCGAATCTCCCGACGCAAATGAAGAGGGACATACTGGCTCATCGAGGTGGTAGGTCTCTGTTCTGACTGGCTCGGTCAATAGTTGCTTGTGATCGGCGGAATTCGAGGATCATATTTGGCGATGGCGCCGAAGAAAATAGAATTGCTATTTCGTCGAACAAGGACGATACGGATGGTGCGGTCGACCTAATTGCTCTCACTATAGGCCAGACACAACATTTTACCGGCTTCTGAGGCGAAGGAGTATTTGTCGCACTCTCAAGGGAGCCGCAACGGGCTCCAAGGGGACGACTCTCAAACTCTCTAACCACAATCGCTGGTAGTACTCTCTACAGCCCCTAATTCTGTTAACCGGGATGTCCCAGTTAACTCGGAGAGTAAGAGAGATTTCGATGTTCTGTGTGGGGGTGCCGAGCGAGAAATGA
>JAYVPE010000675.1:0-3300 GCA_043757575.1 Pirellula sp. | reverse complement strand
AAGATTGGTGATGAACCCACTGGTGTCGACTCCAACATTAAGTTGAAGATTCAAGGAGGACCAGGTCACAAAGACACCGTCATCAACGGCATTCCACGAATCGGTTTCATGACCGGTGGAAAAGCGGCCCGTTGGGTCGACGAAGACATTGCAGACGTCCTTACGAGCAAAGCCGTACACTTCATTGAAACGAACAAGTCAGCCCCGTTTTTCCTGTTTTATTCAACACATGATATTCATGAGCCCATGGTGCCCCATCCGCGATTCCAAGGCACCAGCGAATGCGGCTGGCGCGGTGATGTGATCCACCAGCTTGATTGGTCGATCGGGCAGTTGATGGCGGCGCTGGATCGCAACGGACTCGCCGATAACACACTCGTGATATTCACCAGTGACAATGGTGGCGCGATTAAAGACACCTACGATGACGGCACCAATCCACTCCATAGCAAGCAACCACCGAACGGCTCTCTGCGAGCAAGCAAAGGTGCTCTTTACGAAGGTGGCCATCGCGTTCCGTTCATTGCACGATGGCCAAGTCGTATTGCGAGCGGTGGTGTGTCCGGTCAATTGATAGGACATGTAGATGCGCTGGCTAGTTTTGCGGCACTTACCAACCAGAAACTCGATGTGAGTTCCGGTTCAGACAGCTTCAACGTCCTTCCTGCATGGCTGGGCGAAAAACTCGAAAGTCCTGTCCGCGATCATCTCGTACTTCAGGGCAATTCGCCAAAACCATTGGCATTGCGCCAGGGAGATTGGGTGCTGATTGAGAAAACGGGCGCGAAGAGGAATGGTAAAGCAGACAATAGTTCCAGTAACTCGGACGGTCCCGCACTGGAGCTCTACAATCTTGCCGCCGACCTCGGCCAGTCCGACAACCTTGGGGAAAAAGAGCCAGAACGAGTGAAGTCGATGGCCGCTCGTTTGAAAACCATTCGAGAAAACGGACGTAGCCGTGCGGTGGACTCGCCTCCTCGTAAATAAGTATTTAAAGCCATGATCTTTCATCCAATCGTTCAGGTAATCCAACCATCGGCGCAATGCTTTGGTTAACGAACACTAGTCAATTGGATCTTGTCTGCCCCGGTCTCTTTAGATGTTTCCAGGAACCGTCATAAATTTGAATCTCAGTTAGGTTCGGTAACATCCAAAACAAATCAACTTGTTCGGGGGAAGGAACTAATTTTGGAGTTGGGCTTGTATCACCTGGCAGAACAGGAATCGATGCATCCCGGTTTAACTCATTCATCGTAATGTTAATAAGTGCCAAGGATTCGCATTGAAACAATGAAGCGAGAACTATACATTCGGATGCCGAAATCTGAGAATCGATTATGCGAAGATATCGCGTCTTTGGCAGGACTCGCAATTCGACTGCCGACTCTAAAGGTACAGACGGAAGGTTTGACAGCTCAACGGAATAGAGTCCAAGTTTGGCGAAATCAACAATCCGGTCCGGGACTACCCCGCAACGGATAGAAACAAAGCCCTGGTATCCTCGCAATGCAGAAATGGCTTCGGATGAAAGCTCATGAATTTCGAGCACCAACGACGGTATATTTGCTACCTGGGAGAGATAGCGAGCGTGAGGCTCGAGGAGCTCATTGCCAACGAGGTGCAGCCACGCGACCTCTTTTAATGACGTGAGATCGGCGACCGATTCGCAATTGCGAATGGAAACAAAACCTCTCCTGTTGTCCGCGAGTCTGGATAAAGCTTGACCATCCTGATCCGAGAAATAACTGAAGTCAAAATACACTTGATTAAGTCTAGGACACGCGTTCAACCAGTCAACCAGATCATTTGTTACGTGACTATTCTTCGACTGCTGTTTGAATGTCACGCGGTTAAGACGTGATACATCGAGATGACCGTAACTGATTGATTGAAAAGCTCCCAATTCACCATCGATGCTGCGAATTTCGGACAAGCAATCATTACCTATCGTTTTCGCAATCCAAACAGGCAACATGGTTCCCGATCTGTTTCGAAGCCACTCGCCTGTTTGGTCTGGTGGTCTTGCTTGAAAGCCAACGCCTGCGGCACGCAAAGCCGCGATGGAGCGCTGGCGATTTACAAATGGTGTCAGTTGCAAGAGAATCTCGCAACTGCCCGCAACCAGCAACGGCAGTACAAAGATGGTAACAGCCAACGAAACTTGTCCGCGTCTTTGAACCGTTCTACACACCAAGAATGCGAACATCACGCCCAGAGCCGCTGCGCAGACAGCAAGCAACTGCTGATCTGAATGGAGCAGCACGCTCGTATAACAAATCGGCAGCGCTACAAGCGCGCAAAAGTGTGGCAAATAAGATGTCGCCTTTGGCTTCAATGGAGTGTCAATACTCAAAGTTTACCTTCCGGCCTAGCTGCCGTCAGGAGTCCTATCCAGTCTCGCCAAGAAGTCCGGCAAGGTTGAGCTCGGGCTAATGCCCACGCTCCAACTCGAGGCGGATCGGAACATTGGCGGCGGTTGTCGCAGCTTATCCTAACGAGATTCATGGACAGATCACTGTACATGGTTCAGGCCAAATTTGGCGCACAAATCTTAAAGCGGAAAAGAATTTCCGCACTCCAAATGGTGGCGATACGTGGTTGAATGCAGCGAAAAACCGAACAATCCAATGGACAAAGCAGTGGGATTCGAGAAAATCGAAACTTCCCAGTTCCTCTCAGCAGCAACATTCTTAACAATTCAAGTTCAAGCCCTATGACGTCTGCTGGTCCAAGGGAATATTGCTTTTGACGGATTGTCTTCAAATACGCTTGCTTACGTTGCCATAATACAGACGATAGAGTCATAATGTAAGTATTGCTGACCCAAAGGATTTATGGAGCCATTTTTTTGCGATCCTCCATGCCTCCTTCGCTCTGTTCCGGTTGTTACACTCCGCCCTGCATTTGAGCACCGATGATCCCACGTTCCTTGCTTTTGTTCAGTGCATTCTTCGCACTGCTGATTGTAACTCATTTTTGTACTGAGTTTGCCGAAGCACAGTTTCTCGAGCAAGAACTCCATCGAATTGCACCACAAGAGCTAGTGGAAATGGCAAAGCGCCAGGGGGATGCCGCACGCGGTGCCGTCGTCTTTTTTCAACCAGCCATGGCGTGTTCTAAATGCCACTGCGTCGGCGATGGTTTCCAGACCAGTCTTGGCCCCAATCTTGCAAGCGTCAAAGATCCGCTAACGAACGAAGGGATCATCGAGGCCATCCTCGAGCCCTCAAAATCGATTCGCAAAGGATTCGAGTCAGCCAGCGTTCTCACCTCGGACGGTGAGACCTTGACCGGTTTGTT
>JAYVPE010000674.1:0-3302 GCA_043757575.1 Pirellula sp. | reverse complement strand
ATTGACTCGCCAAAATGGCAAAATATCAATTTCAAGGTGTACACAACTCTAAACTACCAAGTCATCCCCAATTACCCAAAGTTTGCGTCGGCCCTGGGCATTGGAGCCATTGCCGTCCAAGTGTCGGTATCCGAGTCATACGCCTCTACTGTGCTCAAGCCATTTCGATCGAAGAGCGAGAATGAAGGATTGTGCAGTGAAACACTGCACCCCAAGATTGGGTTGAGGCTGTCGAAACCACGATGCAAACTACCAATTCACGTCGATTTCTTGGTATCTCTGCTCGACTGGCATGTGATTCAGACGGTGATTCTCGACAAGTACTTTTGCGTTTCGTCGTCCTTTCGCGCCGGCATTTCGTAGGATGTTCAACACATCGTTCGACGACTGAACGCGCTGTCCATCGACAGATACGACGATGTCATTTACCTCTATTCCTGCATTCGCGGCGGGCATTCCTGGCGAAACGGAAGTAACCAATCCACCACGTCCAGGGACCAACTGAAAGTTTATGCCAAGTCTGGGTTGGGGAGCATTCTGGTTTGGCACATTCGGGTTAGGCAATTGGGGGCGCATACGCATCTCCTGTTCTCGCCTTTGTCGTTCTTCAATTGCATTTCCGATTCCTTGAAGGATGATTCCAGCAATCTTTTCTCCATCGCTCATTTGCTGATTTCCGTTGGGCGAACCTTGTGGGTTTGGCGATGTACCGTTGGGTTGAACATTTTGTCCAGGATATGACGGATTCGGAGTCGGAAATTGGTTGCTACGCTGTCCATTCATTCTCTGATTGAAAGCAGCCATTACTGTTGCGGCGAAGTCGTTAGCCTCGCGTTCAATTTCCATATCATCATGGATCTTGACTTGGTCGAAGTTTGGGTACTTTAACCACGAACCAAAAACGTCATCGCAGTATTTTCTGGCAAAACCCTTTGTGCTCCATCGCTTGTACTGGATCACATGGCCAGTCTCATGAGCTAAGAGCTCCAAGTACTGTGGATCGAAATCTCGATAAGGCAAATTGACGTATACGTACTCGTCAAAGGTAATCCCTGCCATGCCCGATGGAACGTACGCATCAAAGAAGAAGGAAATCTGGCTGAAGTCTATTCCGTTGGGAAGGTGGGGTTGAATCAGATCATAGTACTTGTGCCCCAGACCAAATCTCCGTCCTTGAATGCGGAGCTCATTATTTTTTCCAATGACGTGATTTCGCATTCCGAAAAATACTGCCTCTTTCGCGTTGTCTGCAGCATGTCGAAAGGGTTTCTCAATTACTTGCCCAGCATCATTGATCGCTTTTTTGCCCACGCGGGATATGTCATCACCGGCTTTCTTGCCTTCTCGCGAAACGTCTCCACCAGCTTTTTTCCCCTCGCGTGCAATGTCTCCTCCGGCTTTCTTTAACGCATCCCCAATTCCTCCGAACTGAGCAAAACAACTTCTTCCTGCTGACAGAACGATCAAAAGACCGAAAATCCAAAGCATAAGTCTCGACGAACTACAATTTCGTGAGTGCAGTTTAACGGAAAAAAAACTCTCGAAGTTAGACCACGAAAAACCTTTGCCATTCATGAGACGATACCCCTTTTGATGTGATACTTGCCGAGCGAGTGTACGCATTGTCCCGAACTTTGGATGGATTGAACGTCGGACTCGCTGTTCAAAGGACACCCGTGAAACCCACCCCACCAAATTTAGCGAACCCTAAGTCCGTTTGCCAGTTAGCTCCTCAAAATTTCGTTTCTCCCGAAGATTTATCGGGAAAAAACCTTCAAGTAGAACTTGGTTGAGGGCTTCAAGTGAAGTTTTGGCTAGAATCAATGTTATTCTATCCAGTCGAAGAAATGCTGACGCTTACTTTGTGTCCTTTCACGTTTGACCCAAGTCTCAGTAAAAGCTTGATCAGATTCAGTTGCGACGTGTCTCAACAGCTAAACTGCTTGGATCGACCGAGTCCTGAAGACCGGGACAGCCCTTGCTCCAAGTCCACTCGAATTCTCACTACATTTGATTTCCGATTTTTCTACAATCTAAGGGACGACAGTCCATCAGCTGTGAAGCCATTCGAAATCATGAACGTCAAAACATCTTCGTATTGCCTGCCACGTGCTTGTTCAAACGAATGGCTGAAGCAATTGTGAATACAAGCACGCAGAACGATTTGCGTCATGACAGCAAAAGGCGACTGGCCGCAAAATCGATCAAAAGAAGACTCGATATCCATCTTGTGCATCCTTGCAAAGAAAGAAACAAGAAAGTAGGGAAATCAATTTGCATACCATTAGCATAAAATGCAGGCCAGCCAAAGACCGGGACAGCCCTTGGACAAATGGTCCCGTGAATTTCCCGAGGTCAAGTGCGAAAAGCTTCATCAATTGGTCCTTGGGTTTGGGGTATAAAGTGTTATGTGTTACGGCACGATCACGGGTCTGAGTTGCCAGTTTATCGAAGGACTCCGCCCCAAACCTAGGACTTACATGGATTCTGCAGATTGGGAACTACCAAAAGGTGATTGGGACCAATGTCCCGATCCTTTGTTTGCAATACCATGTGCTGCTATTTCGACACCGAAGCCACTCAAACCAACGATCGCAAGGCCAATGAGAGTCGCACCCATGATGTCCATCTGGAATCACAAGGAAATCACAATGAATTAAAAGGAAATCAGGACTTCCGCAAAAAGTGGCGACTGTCACTTGCCAAACCAAATTGGCCAGACTTAAGTGTGCTTTTCCTGGAAAGCAATGTCTTTAGCAAAAACTTGAGCCAGTTAGCTGAGTTCGTAACCGCTGCTAAGACTGCTGGTAAGAATGTTAACAATGTCCCGTGAATCGCGTATCGAATTTTAATTAGCCAATGCCCAATCTTGGAAGAACTGCCGGTGCTATTTCGTCGACGAACGCGACAACCAGGCCGCTGGTTTTTGTTGCATTGACTTTAGCCGCCATCGTTTATGCTTGCGTGTTCTTGTGGCAACCCATTGGTCCGGAGCTAACCGGAGATGACGGTGAGGCGATTAGTCGAGGGAGATATGTCCTTGTTAGCCTGTTGTACCCCGAAACCAGAATTGCGACTTGGTTTGATAGCGGCCGATTGCCGTGTAGTTTTATTGATCGAATTCCAATCGCGTTCGGGTCGTCTGTTTGGCTGGCGTTGAGTGCTGTTATTGGCCTGCCGTTGGTAAGGCCAGTCTTCATTCTTATTCGCACATGGTCATCCCGTATCGAGCAGCTATCGATAGCGATTTTGGTCGGACTCTCGCTTCTGTCGACTGCAACGCTGGCCGTGGGATTGATGGG
>JAYVPE010000673.1:0-3305 GCA_043757575.1 Pirellula sp. | reverse complement strand
TAGCAAGAGCGGACCGTTTTTCCGATAAGGTGTACGGCAACGATCTCTGACGGGTCGAAAATTTCAGCACGAGCCAATCTCGCCATGATTCACTCCTTCGCAGGACCGATACAAGAAAGTACAGAATGACCCCAGCATAAAAATTTCCAATCCTGTTCGCAACCAACCCCGCAAAAATAAGTGGTGTCCCCAACAGTCTCCAACAGTCTAACCGTCAGGCCGGGACTTTGCTTTTCTTCATCGACGTCGGGACAAACGCGACTCCTTTGACCTTCGCAACCTCGATCGCCTGAAATAATTCGGATGAAACGAGAACAACACGCCACGACGAAGTTCCGCTTCCAAACACTTCCTTCGTCTTTACGATCGAACTCTTAAACTCGCCTCTTAAACTCGGAAACTCGCCTCGCACAATTGGCAGATATTTATTGACACCGCATGCGTCGCAGTGCTCGACTTGTGATTTTTCATCAACTGACAATCCTGTTGTCGCGATCTCTTCAACACAGAGTTGAACTATCGTTTCCAATGCTTTTCCTGTCCGTACGTGAAGCACCTCACGGCATGTGATTCCAAACGGTTGGAATACACTTCGCCATATTTCCGGTTGTACGAAGAATTCATCGAACACCCAATTAAGCTGTAGAATTTGCCGATTGCCCCATTTCGGCTCTTGCTTCAGGCGAAACGAATGCTGTTGAATTTTCCCGCTTCCGCATTTTTTGCAAACGGAACTTTCAACATACGTTTCCTTCAGAAAACCCATCTCATCGCTTGGCTCTGGATAGGCATGATGCCACGACGGAGACATTTGCAACATTGTCGCGCCCGACAACTCTTCCTTTGAAAACTCAGTCCTGACGACATCGAGAGCATTGTATTTCGATATCCACGACTTGATTTCTTGCCACGAAGGATCAGTCTCATTGACTTCGAACGTCGCAAGGCCAACCGCAACTTTGAGACCAAATCCGTCCAGCTCGCGTTGCATGTCGTTGTCGATGTTGTGGCTAATTCGGTGAATGATACGCATTGTTAGAGTCCTAGCGCTTTCAAAATGTCGGGGTAGTCTTTGTAGATAATGCGTGCCGCATTCATAATTTGTTCGCGAGTGGCGTTCGCAGTACCCTGCCCATAAGGAATTAATTGTCGCCACGCTTTCGTAAAGAATTGGTGTTCCGCCTGCGTCATCGCAATCGATGACATACTTCCGGGGCTCGTCCCGAGTACACCAGCGAAACGTTGCTCAAGAAGGTGGTGTGCTTGTAGCCCCGTTCCCGCAGTTAACTTCCGCAAGTCGTTGTAAGACTTGATGCCGAATTTTCCTGCCTGTGAAAGAGAACCCAGTCCACTAATTGGAGCAAAGCCGGCTTCCAAAGCGGCTTTTCTTGCCGTGAACTGTTTTGCAGCTTTTTGGGCATCTGCTAGTGTTTCATATGTCTCCTTCGCAAAATTTCCAAACTCATCGACGATTTCGAATCGACCATTGGCGGCGGCACGAGCCGTATATGTATTGTGAACCCAAACTGAGAAATCCCAACCGTCTCCTCCTACGAAATACGTACTATCTGGCTCAACACGCAAGTTAATAACGGATTCTGTTTTGCCAGTAAATTCTATCGATTCAACTTCTGTACCGTACTTATCCTCGCCGATCAAAACATCTCCAATTGCCAGATCAGATCCCTTCGTCCACCCTTTACCGGATACGAAGAATGGGTGTTCTGCGGTTGTGCCAATCACTTGCCCACCAATTCCTAGCCGAAGGATCGGAGCGGACAAACGAAACACATGCTCGACTGTACTTACACGAACACCCGAATTTGGATCATCGTCAGGTCGCGAAAGAATGGCGTCTCCAATTCGGAACTCCTCGATGTTTTTGAAACCACCTGGCACAAGCACTAGTGTACCATGCACGAAGCACGAATTTTGAATAAGAGGAATTTTTGGAAAAGCTATTACTCTTTGAGCGTTATCGGCAGCCGCTTCAAGAACTTCGGATTTCACTTCTTTTAAAGGCGTGGCAGTCATCTCGGCAGCCTTCTTGCCCTTGTTAGACAGCTTCACTGCATCTATGCCTGAAACTCGGACACTGGCAAGGATCATCATTGCATCAATTAAATCGGCTGAGTTTTGCCAGTTGACCCCTTTTGACCTGGCGTCGTTGACAGCCCAACCAGCTTGCAACGTACCCGCTGCGTACCCCGCTGCTTTCGCTGTTTTCACTACCGCCTCTGATGTTTTGACTGAAATCTTTCCCGCGACCAATCCCGCCTTGGCAACAGGAATTATTGTCGTTGCTAGGTCCGTAACAAACATTACTCCGGCCTTGGGTGTTACTCCATGATCATTTACCTCCAGTGCAGTACTTCCGAACGGTATCACGGTCAGAGTGAACTCCAGCCCTATTGCTAGCCCTTGCGCATCGCCCGCAGCCTTTATTCCAGCCCAATAACCAGCGACGGCGGAGTGACTACCGTGCTCGAAGTTCGCTGGAAACGTTTTGACCTGCCCGCCACTTGCGTATGCATCCCATTCAACATACGACACATAGTAGCCTGAGTACATTACTGCCGCACTGCCCCCAAGCGAAACATATCGCTGCTTTGAATGCTTCTCGATAATGAACTTTGGACTATCTTGTGTTCCTACAACCACAATTTCCGCTTTCGCGAGATCTTGGGTCTCGATGGTAAATACTTTGCTTGGAGTATCGGAATAGGGGTTGTAACTCCATTCCACTTTCTTATAAAACGCCTTTGCAAGTTTCTTGTCGAGGTAGTCAAAGTCAGTGGGTGTCCCCATGCTCCCCCCTTGGTTTGTAGAACAGCGGGCAGCGAATAACTCGGCTGACGTTTTCAGCATTTGTAGCCGACGAGCAGGTTACGTCGCTTCTGTCAGTTCCTGAGTCAGCGGAGGGCAGATCGCAAGCGAACTTTGCTGCGATAGAGTTTCAAGATCATCAAAGTCCTTTGCCCAGCTTTCCACGCTTATAGATCGAATCGTCTGTTAAAGATCCTAAGCTTGGCTCGGTACTACACGTGCACTTCTACAACGTCCCAAGGAACATCGCGGCCATCGAGTTGGAGTTTGAACATCTCTGCAAGCTCTTTGTGTCTGTGAACGGAAGTTCCATCAAAGGCAAATGATTCGCTATCGTTTCTGCTTGCGTGTCGGTTTTGGAACAGAGCTGCCGAAGTGGCATGGGCCGGGCTTGCCTTCGAGTAGAGCCATTTCACCCACAACGCATAGATCAGTCTGATAAAGTGCAAAACTATAACTTAGATGGTTAAGTTTCTATT
>JAYVPE010000672.1:0-3308 GCA_043757575.1 Pirellula sp. | reverse complement strand
AGGAAACGATTCGTTCGCAACAGTTGTAGCAGCGCGGCAGTCTGAGCTTCGCGACCAAAGAACAAATGGTGTTCGTCGCTGCGAAAGGGGCGCAGTCCTGGAAATGGATTTGGGGAAAGGATTAAGGATGAAGGCGGAAGGCTGAGGGCGGAATATTTGAGTATTTAGACATAATGGTTCCCGGGGATTTGAAAGGATGAACGCTGAAGGTGGAAAGCGGATGGGTTCATTAGTTGGCTGCCCACCATTCCTTTTTTTCTCCAGCTATTTGTCACTTTTCATCCCTCTTTCTTGAATCTTTTTTCTCTTTGGCCTTCTTAACGCAAGCAACTAATATCGCCGTCAGTTCATCGGCTTCTTGCTGGAGTTCGGTTAGCCGTGCGGGAACAACAATGCCGGACTCGGATAGCAATTCCATCCAGTACGCCGACTCATCCAATTCCTGCAATCCGCCTTCGAGCTTGCTGATGAACTCAGCATCGGACCGAGCGCGGGTCGCTTCGCGGTAATGCGCGCCGACCGACGTACCGGATCGTAGCAATTGCTTGCCAAGGACTTGAGCTTCCGTCGTCTTTGGCAATGCTCCAAAAAGCCGAATGATCCGTAGCGCAAACTGCCTCGTTCGAGTCCGCAAGTCCTCAGGCTTGTTTTCATCCTTCATCCTTCATCCTTCATCCTTCATCCTTCATCCTTCTTACTTTGCTTTCCGAATCGCGGCAACAAAACGGGTCAGTAAACCTTGCTCAAATTCCGCACCTGGCTGCCTAATCGCGTCCGTCGAAACACTCTTGAAGCGTTCCTTGCGATGGTTGAAGGGAGGGGCCACGTAGACCGCGCTAACTGGAATAGGACGCGAATCCCGGTATCCTGCAGCTTTTTGTAGATCGCGAATTTTGAAATCGACCCAGTGCATACCGGCCGCTCCGTAGTAGATCAGTACCCCATCACAGTCACGCAGGTTTTGGATGTGGATCTGTTGGAATTCCGATTCGTCAGCTTCGAATGCCGGCAAGCTTACCTCGATCCCCTGGTCGTAGAAAAAATCCTCGAGTGGCTCGAGCGCGGTCTCATCTTGTTGATCGCAAATCAGGTACACCCGTGGCGCGTCGCGAGTAACAGGCTTTTGCGTTGGTTTGTCACGCTCTGCCTGTTCGCGTTCCCAACGGGTTCGAAGGAGCATTTTCAGATTTTCGAGTGTGTCGGCGATGAGCTCAGCCCCAGTGACCGAGTGAGGTACAGACTCGAGTTGACGAATGAAAGCGGCTTGCCGATCATCCCTGGGCTTGACACCCTTCGGGATCCAGATCAGTCGTTTCAGCGACGAGTTGTCGCAGAATCTGGCGGCTATGTGGTTCTGGAGGGCGACCACCGACATATCGGTCGCTTCGGGGACGAGCCCAAAGTGCTCGCCGACGAAATGAATGGCGATATCTGCCTCGGCTAGGCAGTTTTGCACGACCGCCACAAGTTCGCTCGCCACGAGCGGCAGAGGTTGTTTGGGGACCACCGTATGACCGAGCTCGATCAGTTCGCGGCGCAACTGATCCCGTTGCGGCTCGAGGTCCGAAGTTGTCGCCGCAAGAAAGATGGTCTTGGGGTTTGCGGTACGTTTTTTCACCGACGTTGTCGATTCCCCTAAGAACTTGAGGACTTGCGCAATGTCGTACGCCACGTCGTAGACGCGTTCATGGAATCGTTGTTGTGCCGTGTTTCCAAAGGCTTCATCGAATTCACGCAATCGACCGGTTTTTGGATCGCGCTCAAAGAACTCGTAGGGTGCAAGACCAGTGTACAGAGCTCGGAGTTCGTCCGGCAAATCTGCTCCTTCAACAGGGGTCTTAACGACGTTGAGTAAACGGCTCGGATTTTCGATCTTAAATTGTCCGGAATCGGTCACGCCTTTCCAAAACGACTCCACCACCCGTCGGCACCCGTTGGACTGAACAAACGGTGGCGACAGAACCGACACGACCGTCTTGGCATTTGGGATTTGCTTGAGTACTTCCGCTTCGATTTCTGTCGATGTGGATTGGTCCGAATGCTTAACGACTGCAACCTGCTTTCCCGAAAGTTGAGCGACGCGCACCTGAAGGTTTTGATGGAGTTGCGAGATCCATCCCGGTCGCCCGGAGATCAGCGACTGGTCATCAAGGTTGGAATACGTGATGACGACATCGCTTTGACCTAGATCGATTGGGCTGGAAAATTCGGCTATTTGCATACCGCGGCCCGCATGCGTCGTCGTTCGCTCAAACGGTTGAGCGGACGCGTCGCTATAGTCTCCGGATCGCCCGCTGAATTGTCCGTGATCGATCTCAGCCTCGAGCGCACGACAAAAGCTCTTGAGATCGACCATCAGTTCGCGAGCCGACTGGTAACGTCGATCGGGTTGCTTCTGTAAGCACTTGAGCGTGATCCGCTCCAACTCCGGTGGAACGTCGTAATTCAGGCGAGCGATGGCTATCGGTTGCGAATGCACGATCTTGCCGACGACCTCGGCGAAGTTCTCGCCAAGGAAGGGCTTTTGACCTGTCATGAGTTCGTACAACACGACTCCCACACTAAAGAGGTCACTGCGATGATCGAGCTCTTTACCGAGGGCCTGTTCAGGGCTCATGTAGCTCGGGGTACCCAGGACCTGACCTGTCTGGGTCTGCTGAAACATCTCCGTATTTTCTGCCTCATTACTCGCATCGGTTGGCATGCGTTTGGCAAGTCCGAAGTCGAGGACTTTCACTTCTCCCCGCTCGGTAAGATTGATGTTGGCTGGCTTGATATCGCGATGCACGATCTGTCGCGAATGGGCTGCATCGAGTGCATCGGCTACTTGGACTGCGATCTCTGCGACTTTCGCAATCTCAAGTGGTCCGCGTTTGACCACTTTATCCAACGATAGGCCTGCCACGTACTCCATGGCAATGAACGGTACCCCCTCATCCGTTTCGCCCACATCGTAAACGACGCAGACGTGCGGATGATTGATCGCTGATGCGGCCTTGGCCTCGGTCATAAATCGCTGGCGACGTTCGGGGTCGCTGGCTAACTCAGCGGGTAAGAATTTGATTGCCGCCTTGCGATCGAGCCGCTCGTCATCGGCCAGGAAGACTTCTCCCATGCCCCCTGCTCCGAGTTTGGCCGTTATTCGATAGTGGCTGACGAGTTTACCGATCATCTTAATCCATCATCATGTTAGTAGGCGCTCGTGTCGCGTCATGGTTAATACGCGGTGGAGAGACCCAGTGTACTCAAGCGACGGAATGGTTGTGGTTTGGGAGGTGTTGGTACTGCGAAAGTTAGTTAAAATCGGA
>JAYVPE010000671.1:0-3312 GCA_043757575.1 Pirellula sp. | reverse complement strand
TTTCCCTTTATGCAAACGACGACTTTAGTCAGCAGCTACAATGGACGAAATGATTGAACCGTTCCCGCCAGAACTTCGATGATATCCAATTGTTCATTTTGAATTAGTATTGCACCTGATTCGTTGATCCCTACGCATCGCCCTTGAGCGACGCCGCCCGGATGCTTTACTTCAATCCATTGCCCATCCAGTAAGCTTCGCTCGGACCAATGTTCCAATAGCCAGTTTGGATTCTTGAGCTGACGTTGTTCGATGGCTAGCCATTGGTGAACAAACTGTACGAGGGCATTCTCAGTACTCGCACTTTCAGACATCCCTTTTTTTGCCCATGCGTGCAAACTCGTAGCCTTGGCTTGAACATCGGCTGGCGCTTTTCGGAAATCCACTTGGCAATTGATCCCTATCCCAATCACTGCCACCGATCGGGCCGGTAACGGTTTTGGAATGACTTCGATCAAGACTCCACAAACCTTGCGCCCAGAAATGTAAACATCGTTTGGCCACTTGACCATAGGTTTCGCTGAAGCGAATTGTTCCAAACATTCCGCTATTGCGCAACCAACGCGCAACGGCAACAAAGCCGAACTGACGAAGGATGCGTTTGAAGAACTTGGTTCCGACGGGTCAAGCAACCCCATCGGAATCGCCATCGAAAACATCAAGCAACCGGGCGGCGACCACCATGGGTGACTCTCTCGACCAACGCCAGAGGTCTGTCTATCTGCTGCAAGTAGTGCGGGCAGCAAAATAGATTGCTCCCGCACGGATTGAATAAGTTGTTTGTTGGTCGAATCGACGCAATCAACCCAATCGATCGACTTGAAATAGCCGAGCCCCTCTATCTCGTCTAACGCAAACCGTCGCTTTAGGTCGGAGATCGAATTCATTGTGGCCGATCGCTCCGCGATCGTTAAATGTTGTTGGTTGGACAGTGATGTTTGCGACCGAGCGGTCGGCCCCCTTTATTACATCAGTGACTTCAAAGCTGCGATCGCTGGCACGTAGTTCGGCTCTTGAGTAACCTCCGGAACGATTTCTCCGTAAACAACTTTGCCGCTAGCGTCGAGAACGTAAACTGCTCGAGTCAACAGCTTCAACTCATCGATCATCAATCCAAAGCTCATCCCGAAGCCACCATTCTGATAATCGCTTCCGACCTTCATCGCCTTGATGTCTTCGGCTCCGCAAAAGCGATTCATGGCGAAAGGCAAATCCCGGCTAACGGTTAATGCATTGATCTTGTCACCCATGGCACCCAATTCAACGTTGAACTTCTTCGTCTGGATTTGGCAGACACCGGTATCGAGCGATGGCACCACGCTGATTAAGGTGGGTTTGCCTTTGAGATCCGCCAACGTAATTGTCTTAAGGCCGCCCTCGAAAAAGTGGACGGTAAAATCAGGTGCAGGGCTACCAACGGCAAGCTCCGTGCCAAGAAGAGTCATGGGAGTACCCTTGAAAGTAATTGCTCCAGTGCGTGCCATCTTCGTAATCCTTATAAGCTAGTCTTGTTAAAAACCTGTAATTCCAGCACGAAAAGTAAGGTTAATTCGCCGCTTCGTCAATCCTTGAAGGTGGGAAGTCGTAGGCGCACCGCAAAAAAGTGCTTCTAGGGATGGAACCTCAGAGGTACTCGACGATCCGCAAATCGATTAGTCAGGCCGTTCGTTATCGCAATGTGTCAGTTGTTGCGCATTCTTTCCTGTCGTTCCTGTTCTTCTTCATAGGCAACGTCAATGAGGTGCAATACCCCATCCACATCGGCTGCCTCAGTCGAAAACTCAAACTTACCCGTTAGTCTCAAGTCAGGTTGGAGTTCACCTTTTTCATACAAATCCCACATTTCTTCTGCGTAGTGGGTATCTGCCAACTCCGGGGCATAGCGCGCATAATATTGGGTGATGTTGTCGACGTCACGCTGGAGCATACTTTTGGCACTATTGTTTGCTGCGGCATTGACGACTTGCGGCAAGTCAATGATGACGGGCCCTTCTTCGTCCTGTAGGACATTGAATTCAGACAGATCACCGTGCACCAGTCCGACACACAGCATTCGCAAGACAAAATTCATGACCGTTGCGTGATCCTTTACGGCTTGCTCAGCGGACATGGTGATATCGTTAAGTCGTGGAGCCCCTTCTCCATCTGCTCCGGTAATCAGCTCCATCAACAACACGCCACCAAACAGACCATATGCCTTAGGGACGCGTACTCCCGCTTCGGCAAGGCGGAATAGGGCGTCCACTTCTGCCCTTTGCCAAACCACTTCCTGTTGATCACGTCCGAATTTGGAACGCTTTTCCATCGCTCTTTGTCGGCGGCTGTTGCGGATTTTTCGGCCTTCCTGATACGGCACCGCTTTTTTGAAACTGCGATCGGCCACATCTTTGTAAACCTTAGCGCAGCAAATCTCCTGGCCACAACGCACAAGAAAAACTTGGGCCTCTTTACCACTCATCAGCGAACGAAGGACTTCATCAACCAGACCGTCATCGATCAGCGGCTGAATACTCTTAGGTGCTTTCAAGATGTAACTGCTTCTGGAACATGGAAACTTTCACTGAAAAAGGAATGAACTGCTAGCGTGCGAACCCGATACTAACTTAGCACGAGTGACCAAATATCGCAAAGAGCAGCAAATACGTCGGTAGAGGTTTTTATCGGTCGCATCCATCGTAGAACCGATAATCCACCATGGATGTCGACATCCGCAAATATTTCAGCCAATCCGAATTCTCCATATCCGGCGGAACGTCCAAACTTGAAAACTTCAAGGTTCTGACTAAGTTATCTTCTTACTTACGATAGAATACCGGAACCATCGGACATTGTAATAGCTCGCAATGCGACTCAGGACCGCTGCAATGGTAACCGCTCACTTAAGGTTTTTCCTTAGAAGGCATCGGCAAATGGTGTTCACTTTAGCGCAAGGAGTGAGCGGCAAGGCGCTAGCCCAATGGTGCTCACTTTGGAAGCGTAACGGCGCGAGCCGTACGGTGAATTGGATAAATCGCAACCAAACCGGATGGCTCGCGCCATTCCGCTAAAATCACATGTTTTCCGAATTCCTGGGGCGTTGCCCAACGCTATGTTGAACAAGGCCCTTGGCCTTAAAACCATTAATCCCAAAGTATCGCAACTTCAAAAATGCCCCATGAATAATCCGGGTTAACGCGGGAACGATGGCGATCGAGGAGCATCCTTAAAAAAACGCACGCTCAAATACTGATTTGGCCGGTTCCGTCGCCGAATTTAACGTCATTGACTCCTACCGTCTCAAGCATCGATGAAAATAGGTTGTTGAGCGGTGTG
>JAYVPE010000670.1:0-12430 GCA_043757575.1 Pirellula sp. | reverse complement strand
TCTGAGGTCATGTGCACTGACATGGTTTCTGAGATTGAACCGTTACCTGCGGAACACTGGCCGACCAAGAATCAGCTAGCGTATTCCTGCTATAAGGGCCAAGTGCACGTTGCCGTACCTGCTTGGAGTTGCAGATGGTCGGCTGGCGAAACGATTGATGGAATGGGCACGCAACGGGTTGAGTTGTTTGCGACACCTGACGATCGATGGCAGCAAAACGAAGTTTCTCAGCGAGCGCAAGCGATTGTAGAGGAACTTACTGAACATCGCGACGAATGGCTGAGGAATTGCGTTGAAGAGGAATCGATCGAGCGGACACCGCTAAGCAGCGATCTAACGCATCCTATTCGGTAGTGGCAGGATTGGCATGAAGAGCGATGAAATGTTTTGTTCCTATTTGCAACAATGCCGAAGAACGGTATTTTCGACAAATGGGGCAACGGTTAAGATGTCTAACTAGTCGTTTGACCGCGATAAGGTGTTTTGGGCTCATAGCTCAGTTGGACAGAGCAACGGATTTCTAATCCGTAGGTCGAGTGTTCGAATCACTCTGAGCCTACTAGTTTTTTAGGTGCACGACACCCGTTACGACACCCGCAGCGTAGGATAGGAGGATCAATCCCTATCCTCAAAACGGAGTTCGAACCATGCAAAAGAAGCCAAAAGACTGCCCATTATTTCTACATCGCAATGGCCAGTGGACCAAGAAAATCAAGGGGAAACAGCATTACTTTGGTATTGAACTGAATGCTGCATTAGGCCGATGGGTTGACGAGAAGGACTACCTGCTTGCTGGGCGACCAGTACCTAAGAACGATGGCAAACCGACCATGGAGGAACTTGGCAATCTTTACCATGCGTCGGGTGTCGTCCGGGTGTCGTCCGGGGAAATCACCCAGCGAAGCCTAGACGATTCCCGAAAGTCGATAGAACGTCTAATCGAGATAGTAGGGGCCAAATGCAAGCCGGAAACCCTGGAACCATTGGACTACGCCAGAATCAAGCAAGAACTGTTCGAACCCGTAGAACGCACTGTAGCGGTTCGGGGTGGCATCAAAGGCCGGACGGTAGAGAGGCGATCACCCGTAACGGTGGGGAATGATGTTCGTCGTGTTCGGGCTTTTCTTAAATGGTGTTCGGATTCGAATTTAACCCAGGCACCACGTTGGGCAAAGGAATTCAATCCGATCACAGCGAAACAGTCGAGAAACGCGAGAACCAAATCAGATCGCACCCTCATTTCCCCGAAGGATATCAACGCGATCATTGAGACCGCGAGCGTAGGGTTGAAGCCAATCATCCTGCTTGGGTTGAATGCCGGAATGGGGTCAACCGACATCGCTAATTTTTTAGAATCAGACTTGCCAGACCTGGACGCGAAGGAAGTATGGATTGATACGCATCGCGGCAAAACAGGTGCACCACGACGGTTCATCCTATGGCCGGAAACGAAAGCCGCGATTAAGGAATGGCTGGTGCGTCGTCCAAGTCCGTGTAGCGATGTTGCCGACCGACTGTTTTGGACATCGCACGGTCAAGCGTGGGTTCGCGATTCGATGGATTCCATATCGAAGGCGTTCCTACAGACTCGACGCGAGGCCGGCGTAACCAAGGGCACGTTCTACGATCTTCGCAGGGCATTCCAAACCGTTGGTGCCGAGACTCTAGAATACCGAGCTGTCTCCTACGTCATGGGGCACACAGTCAACGAGCGAGACATGAGCGGACGCTATACGGTGGCGATACCAGACGACCGGCTAAAGAAGGTTTGCGAGCACGTCCGAAAATGGCTACGAGGTGCAAAGTGAACTCCAAAAAGCCGCTTCATCCAATCGAGAAATTCGAAGCTAAAGCAAAAGAGATTTTGGCACTAATCGAAAGCGAGTTGTTTGAAACAACCCTGTACGAATTGACGCCGGTTTTACTCCAAGCGTCGAATTTATTCCGAGAGGCGTTCGGCACTTCTCGACGAGGTTTCGAAGTTTGGACTGAGCTTCTAACCGTCGGGGACTTGGAGGATGACGTAGTTTTTTTTTCATCTCAAAATCATTCAACCAATTGCGACGAAACAACAACCTGGATCCTCAACTTAAAGCGATCGCGCCACGACGAGAAGATCACAAAGAAACACATTGCAACCGCTATTAACCGCTGGTTAGAAAGTCCGGAATTACGATGTGCGATTGAACACCATCCGAAATACGATCCTGCGAAACAAGCTGCATTGGAGTATTGGAACTCAAGTCTAAGAATTGGGTGGCCTGATGTTTCTGAGTTTATGGGAACAGGTCGCAACCACCTTGAAAAAGAAGCATCGCGTAAAGAAATAGAACGGTATTCGAAGGCGACCGCACAGCCACTGCTAAATAAATCCCGATAGGGATGTGGACGGATATGTACGTTCTTTTTGTCCATATTTTCATTGTGTTTTAACCTGCCTACCCTTTGCTTGACAGTCGTTAATTCGAACACTCAGACAAAGGGTTTTTTTATGTCAGCAATTCTCAATCGTCCGCTTAAGACGACCGACGTTCGCGATAGAACGGGTTGGTCACTACTCAAGATTCGCACGCTAATTCAGCAAGGCAAATTGAAGGCGGTTAATACGTCTACCAGCGATAGACCGTACTGGAACATTCTCCCAGAGAGCCTAGAGGCACTGCTAAACGGTTCGGGACAAGTGGTTGCACAAAAGCCAACCAAGACGACCGTTCGCAATCGTCGAATTGATGCCAACGTCGCGAAAGTTTTCGGCTAAGTCCATCAATGCAAAACGCCCGCTGGGTGGCAGGCGTTTTGCGAATTCTTAACGTCGCCTCATGCGACATTCTTCAACTACAGGATTCTTGATTATGCCATCGACGGCAACAGTAGACAAGCAGCAAGTTCCGATTGGGTCTATACATCCAAGTCCAGAGAATGACGGAATCTATGGGGTTATCGCAAAAGATAACGACCTTGTGAATCTGGCAAACGACATCGCAAAAAATGGGATTCGAGAGCCAATACAAGTATCAGCCGACGACTATATCGTCAGCGGGCACAGGCGACTTGCGGCAGCGAAGTTGATCAAGATGAAGCGAGTACCGATTGTTCGATTGGAAATTTACCGATCCGATCATTCTGCCGTTGAATGGCAAAAAGTTCTGCGACCCTACAATCACCAGCGCGTTAAATCGCCGATGGTTCGCATGAAGGAAACGCTTCTCGATATCGACCCTGAGTTAGCGCACAAGCAACTGGTAACTCAGCGGATGGAGCTGGACCGCAATGCCCCCCCGCAACTTGAGATCATTGGAGAGAAAACGCGATGCAGTATCAGCGACCGAAAACAACAATTTCTAGACGCTGCAATGCTGGTCATTGACGGATTGAAGCCCTATTGGCCGGTGACCGTTCGCCAAGTCCACTACGGTCTACTGAATATGACCGTTCTGCGGAATTCGTCCACAGGTTCGCAGCGGTCGTACTACGAAAACGATAGCAAGAGTTATCAAGACGCTTGCGACATCCTGACTAGGGCAAGGTTATTGGGGCTTGTGCCATGGAAGGCAATCGCAGACGAAACCAGACCGACATCAGGGACAGAGTTTTCAAGGGATGCGGCACAGTTTGTTGACTTGGAAACGTACAATTTTCTAAAAGGATATCGGCGTGATTTGCTCCAATCACAGTACGACCACGTTGAATTGATCGTAGAGAAGTTGACCGTCCAAGGCATCATTCAGCCAATTGCAACGAAGTTCTGCCTGCCTATGACCGTTGGGCGCGGCTACTGCTCAATCAATCCACGATACGAAATTGCGCAGCGGTTCAAGAGCAGTGGCAAGGATCGGTTGAAGTTGCTGATTGCGTCCGACTTTGATCCTGACGGGGAGGAAATCGCAGAGTCATTTGTGAAATCCATCCGCGACGACTTTGGAATCGATGACGTTTCCGCGAGCAAGATCCTATTGCGGCAAGATCAAGTGACATCAATGAAGCTCCCTCACAATGGAATGGAAGCCAAAGAGTCATCCAGTAAGTACCAAAAGTTCTTCAGGAAGTATGGGGAGAACTTCGTATTCGAGTTGGAAGCGGTACCGCCGCCGCTAATGCAATCGACGATTCAAGAAGCCATTGAATCAACGATCGACATCGCAGCGTTCAATGCAGAGTTAGCACAGGAAAAGAAGGATGCAGCGCTGTTGCAGGCGATGAAATCGAGCTTGAGCGACTCGTTTTCAGACATGCTTGAAAACGGATTTGGAGGTGACGACGATGAATAATCATTGGCCACAGATTGACATGTCGCGCCATTGCGTCAACGGGGACGCGTCGCCAATTCTAACGGACGCGCAAGCCGACAAAGTTAGTTCCGCTATGTCCATCTACTCGGATGGATGGGACCCTGAAGACAAGCAACGCAACGCTTCATATTTGCAGGGGAAACAAGATGGAATCAACTTCTTGGATTCTGACTCGCTCTACGATTCGAGCTATTCAGGTTTGGCGAGATCGGCGGTAAAGAGTGAGGCCGTCGAATACTTTGCTATTCATGGCGAAATCACTCGTTCGCATCAATTGCAGATTGATTACTGGAGAGGCCGTCACCAGTTCGCGTTTGAAGCTGAGGAGCAATGGCGAGCCGGTCTTAAGCTAATGCCAGGCGGTCTGGTCGATCATGGTGAGCCTGGATGCATACCAGAGAACAAGCTTCAATGCATCGAAGAAGTATTCGTAAAGGCCATGAAGACAAAAGCAAATATGGATATTGCATCAGAGGTTGAGGAATCAAAAACGGAGATGTTGTTTCACGTTCCAGGCTTCATCAACGAGGTGATGGATCTCTCGTCATCGACAGCAGCGTACCCGAACAGACGACTTGCATTTTGTGGCGCTATCACCCTGTTAAGTGTACTGGTTGCCAGGAAAATTCAGTTTCGAGGGTCAACGCCGAATATCTATGTGCTTGGTCTAGCGAATAGTGGAGCCGGCAAAGACCAACCAAGAAAGGTAAATGCCAAGATTCTGTCTGACCACGGACTGGGTCAAGTTCTTGGAAACTCTTTCGCATCGGGTGAGGGTATCGAAGATGCCATGTTTGCTCAACCTGTTAAGCTTTTCCAGGCTGACGAGTTCGATACGATCCTGTCAGCCATCGCCAGTGAGAAGGAAAACCGGCACGCTGCTGTCGCCAATATGTTGTTGCAGTTTTTCACCACTGCAAACTCGACATACTATCTTCGCGTCAAGGCAGGTCCAGAGCCGCAAAGATCAATTGAGTTCCCATCGCTGTCAATCTTTGCTACCTGCATCCCATCGAGCTTTTACGACTCACTGTCGGCAAAGATGCTATCGAGTGGCCTTGTGTCGAGAATGATTGTTGTCGAAAGCGGGACACGGGGAAAAGGGCAGCGACCGAAAGCGATTGAGATACCGGAAAGCATATCGATGCAGGTAGACCATTGGCGCGACATGGTTGCAGGGGATGGCAACATGGCATCAATAAACCCATCGCCTCACGAGATGGACATAGAGGAAGCCGCTAGCGTTGCGTTAGACGCGTTCCGTGATGCCTGCGACGAAAAGTATTCTGAGCATGAGAAACTAGCGGACAACGCAGGCATGGCCATATGGTCCAGAGGGTATGAGATGGCGTCAAAACTCTCCATGCTTTACGCAGCTAGTGACACCCCTCTTTCGCTCAAAATATCCCTGGATGCGGTTGAGTGGGCAACGGCTTTTATTTCTGACCAGATTACGCGGTTGGTCGCTTCAGTCGAAACCAGCATCCACGTTAGCGAGTTCGATAAGCTTTGCCAAAAAGCAATCAAGAAAATCGAAACAAGTAAAGCGGGTATCGGTCACTCTGAGTTGTTGAAAGCCTTGAAGATCACTTCCAAAGAGTTCACCCAGTTGATCGGGACATTGTGCGAACGCGGTCAACTTGTCGCTTCACAAACCGACACCGCCGGCAGGACAGGACTTCGATACTTTGCGGCGGGAAAATAATGGAAACTTCATTCCCACTTCTTTCCCAACTTCATTCCCCAAACGA
This sequence comes from Pirellula sp., assembly GCA_043757575.1. Taxonomy (GTDB): domain Bacteria; phylum Planctomycetota; class Planctomycetia; order Pirellulales; family Pirellulaceae; genus JBKCUI01. The sequence goes on along the minus strand of JAYVPE010000670.1, from coordinate 6,390 downwards.
CCTTCTTTCCCCGAGAAGAAAGCATCACAGCGACCGAAATGTACCAACTTCATTCCCTTCTTTCCCCATCGAAAGGGAAAGAAGTGGGAAAGAAGTTTTCAAAGGAATATCAATGAAATACAACATAACTACTACTCTCTACTACCTTCTTTCCCCAATTCTCTCTAATGTGTCGCGCACCGTTTTTAGAGCTGTTTTTGTGCTCGTTTTGAAGCCTGAGCGTGAGTGCGCGCGACACCCGGGGAAAGAAGGGAAAGAAGGACCCCCGAATGGTGGTAGCGACGAAAGTATCGAAGACCAAAGCACGGACGCAATGGAGGTTGCAAGCAATGTCGCCTAGGAGAACCATGATAGAATCGATTAAAATAAAAGGTGCCACCACTCCCCCCTATGGCAAAGGTACTTCCGGCGACCTGCCCAACTTACTGGGGTATCGGAAGTCCCGAATAACTTTCCAAAAATCCGTCCGTCCGAGTAGTGTTTGCCGAAAAACGGAGTTCAACCATGGTTAAAAAAAGCAGCTTTTCAGAACTTTTGGCAATCCAGGTTGCTGGTGGCCAATCAATCAAATTGGCCGCCGGCGCAGCAGGTTGTTCGGTTTCGCAAGCTTACCATTTGTCGAGCGATCCTACTTTTAGCCAGCGGGTTGCTGAGATCCGTACCCAGTCGACATCCCAGGCCGTTGGCAAGCTTTCCAATGCAGCTAGTCTTGCCGTCGATACGTTAGTGAAGTTGCTCGACTCCGAAGAGCCTAAAGACCGTCTGAACGCCGCAAAAGCGATCCTAGCGAGTCTGGTACCAATGTCAGAGTTTGGCGAACTGCGATCGAGAATTGACGACCTAGAGAAACGGCAGTTGAGGGTAGCGTGATGATTCGACTTTCGACACGATTGGATAGGATCAACGATTCCCTTCCGCCTCAAGCGACGGAGGAACAAATGCTTGACGAGATTCGATTGGTTTTGAGACTACCAATTCCAGTCGAAACGCCTGCAGATGTTCGAGAACTTGGGTTGCGAATGCTGGACGCAGCGCGAAAGATCAAAGACGAGACGGAGCGGGACCAAGCATTTGTTGAGTTTCGGCAATGGTCGGATTCGATTCATGCACAATATGGCGTTGCGAGCTAAAACGAAACCAGTCTTGAAGGCATCGACCACTCGATCATTCAGTCATTGTTACGAAAGGATAGCGAGTTCGGTTTCGATCGTGTGAACTCAAGCATCGACCGCCAGACAACCCAGTCGTTGAAACGCAAAAGTCAGATTCTCACGCCGGCGTGAGAATTCAAAAGCATCGACCGCCGCATCGTTCGGATGTTGGCGATGTTGTCCAGATAAAAAGAACGCACCCGTCAGCAGCTAGGTCCGCAACCGCCATCTTGCAAATAAGCTCCAAAGGCATGGAAGGGTAGTGAGTGCTGAGTACAGTTTCCTGAGCCTCGTTTGCATGCTGGTCTCCGCTGTTATATTCCCATGGTGGGTCAGCATAGATAACGGAATACTTTCCAACTGGTAAATCCCTAGCGGCCAATTGTATATTCTTGCGTTCACGCTTCTTTTCCCGAAGCTCTTTCTGTGACCTCGGCGGATCTTCTTCCAAGCACCAGTCTAGAAGCTCGTCGGCATCATCTCGGCCTTGTACTTCCTGATGATGCGCAAAAGTCAGATTTTCCCGGCGCCGGGAAAATTCAAAAGCAACACACACGCTTTTGGCATTCATAGCCGTCTGGTAATTAACACCGAACTTCTCGCAAATTCCTTCCAGCTCTCCGTACCCCCAAGCCTCCCCCTTGCAAGCCTTGAGCCAGTCCCCTAGGTACCAATTAAGTTTAGCCCCGATCGACCCCAGCGCTTCACCAGCGGCCTCCCATTGATTTCGTGGCATCGACCGCACAATCCTTCGGTCTTTGAAACGTGGAAATAAAATAGACAAGCCGCTTGTCGATTTTGTGGCATCGACCGCACAATCCTTCGGTCTTTGAAACGCTGCTCCGAAATCCCCTTCCCCAGCAAGGCGATTTGAGGCGTTTTGCGAGCGGTGGCGAAAGCTGTTCCCACATTGAGAGCCAACCAGCATTGGCAGCAAGTGTTGATGATGCTTTAGCAGGTGCCGAGGTTGACCGTTGGCGTAAGTTGGCAGCGATACCAGAGAAGCAACGCCAAGCAGGAAACGCTGCCCGCTCTGATTCAAGGCGGATTAGCGCGTTGCATGATGCTACCCCGTGCAGGCAGAAACGAAAGAAAACAAGCCTGGTGGTAACATGATGTTACCGCCAAGTCGCATGATGCTACCAAGATCGGATACCCTGGTAGCATGCTGCGACCGGGGGGCCGGTGTGGATTAAGTAAGGGGGGCCTAAAACTTGGGGGCTTCGTTACCCGGCGATACCATGGGCTTACGGAGCATTTTCTTTGTTGTTTTTTGGGGGGGCCCTTTTCGGGAGGCCAATATTTGAGGCGGACACGAGCCAAGCGATACCAAGGGCCACTTCCGTATTCATCCACAAAACTCAAGGGGTGGAACAACCAACGGAGACATTGACGGCAGCGGCCTGGGTGAGCTCGACCAACGGGGTAGCATCATGCGACCCCGTGTTGCCGTGGTGAGATTTTGCTGAGTTTGCGAGTGCCGCACTACAGACTTACTACAGACAAACAAAGTCTGTAGTACAGAAAAGCCTTGCAATTAGTGCGTTTGTTTGCTAAGCTTTGCAACTAGGGAAACAGGCCGAAACATGCTGAATTCCCTGCAAAAAGCACGATTTTAAGGCGTTTCCAGTATCGCATGGCATGCAAGAGGTCGCAGGTTCGAGTCCTGTATTCTCCACTGAAAACGCAGGGAAAATGCGATTCTGAGAAATGCGTGGCACCAAAAACCAAATATTTCTTGAGCCGCTTGCTCGTTGACCTATGGTGTCAATCTGGATGTGTGTAATCCTTCTCTAAGGAGATACACCATGAGAAAACCGTACTATCGAACGGCGCGCCAGTGTTGGTACGTCAAGAATTCCAAAGGAAAAGCCATCCGGCTAGACCCCGATAAAGAGGCTGCTTTCGAACTCTGGCATAAGCTCGTCGCGGCGGGAATCGACCATGGGCCATAAGCTACTGTGGCCGGTCTAGTGGATGCGTTTTTCGATGAACTTGATGGGACAGTCAGTCCGGATCGGATGAGCGCCCTGCGATACTACGCTAGCGTACTTGTCATGGACTTTGCGACTGTGGAAGCGTTGTCGATCAAGCCCGCGTTGATTGGCAAATGGTTAGACTCCCCCAAGCCTGGACGGGAAAGTCCATGCGGTAAGCAAGGGCCAAACATTACCTGGAAGTCCTCTTCTAAACGACACGCCGCATCTCTCGTTAAGAGAATCTGGACATGGGCTCACGATGAAGGACGAATTCCAAAAAACACTTTGGCATCGCTGAAATTGACAGAATGCGAATATCGCGAAAACGTCATCGACTTTACAGTGCATGCGAAACTTGTTCTGCATTGTCGACAGCTTGAAGATTCGCGACCGTTTTCCCTTTACCTTATTGCGTCCCGCTGTGGAGCTCGACCCCAACAGATTCGCGATGTCACCGCTGCGGAAGTCAATCGGGAATGTACGCAATGGCACTTCAAGAAGCACAAGACGCGAAACAAGACTGGGAAACCGCTCACGGTCTATCTGCCTCCATGTTTGCAGACTCTCACGAAAATTCTCGTGGCTGCAAGGCCGGATGGTCCGTTGTTTCTGAACTCGCGAGGTCAAATTTGGAAGTCTGATACAGTCACCCAGAGAATGGAGCGATTGCGAGCTAGACTGAACCTGCCTGAGGGGACTGTGGCGTATTTGTATCGGCACGCCATGGCGACCGATGCGCTATTGGCTGGTGTTGATCTTCCTGTCTTGGCTCAAATGCTTGGTCATACAGATACCCGGATGATTTCGAAGGTATACGGACATTTGGTCAAGCATCCAAGCCACATTGCAGATGCGGTCGCGAAGATGGCAACCGATCGAATCAAGCCGCGTTAATCAAGTTTCTTAGTCCGCTTGGATTGGATCGACAGTGGCGCCATTAACAAATTTATTATCGATCTGTCTGACGTCGAACTTCTGCCTCACCGACAATTTTAGAAAGCAAAACGATGTCGAGCCTCTTCAGTGCCTTTGCCAGTTTAATTAGATCAATCTCGGCATCGAATGCAAATGTGGTAAGTTTATCGTTCGATTTACAGAAATTTCCAATAGCAGTGGGGCCTTGACCGCCAACTTGTTCGTTGTCCACACACAAAACCTTCGCTTTCAATTCAAGGTTATCCGGTTCTTCCTCACTATCTCCAAATCCGTATATATTGATACCAACCGGCCAATAACCTTTTGGTATTTTCCAGCTCTTGAGTAAGTCAAACACCGCTAGTCCGTCAAATCCATCAAGAGCAATAGTACCTTTGAAATCGCCGTATTGAGTCGTCGCAATTGCTGGTTCGGACATCATTCACTTTCGCGAGGTTAAGGACAAAACACTATTCGAAAAACGTAAAATTCAACTTTACGCGCTGAGGGCCGCGTCACGCAATGAACGGGCATCACTCAACTCCATCCCTATCTCGACCCCAAGGCGGAAAAACTCGGTAGCGGCATAGCTAGAATTTAGTCCGCATTCACGTACACATTTCCTAGCATGCTTGCGATACTGATCTCTGAGCATTCCAGACGTTCCGTGATCGTCGTTTAGGATCTTACACAATCCATGGATTGCAACCGCAGGAAGATTTGGGCCATGAATAAAGTGATTGAGGTAGGGGATGAAATGCGGGTGTCGAAAAATATCATTTCCTATGGTGCCATTTGCCTCGAAAACTTGTTGGCGAGACTTTTGTCCTTTCTCAGCAAATTGTGGATCAGCGAACAAACGAAGACGACATTCGGTAATCGCTTCGCGTTCGAACAGTGATCCGACGAGTTGTTTCATTGATTCGGCAACTTCGTCCCAACCATTGTGAGTTGGTTCCTCGGGAATCAAAGAAAATAGTTTGTATTCCGCTTCGGTAAGCTTGATTTTGCATGGTGGGTTGTAACCCATGACAATCGTCCCCTTTTTAAGATGAAGTCCATGAATACACCTATTGGATTTTCCACGGAGTGTTGATCTTTTTATGCCTGATCGGTCTTTGGCCAAAGTTCATCCGGCGAAACGCCTAGAGCATTCGCGAGCTTCGTCACAGTACGACGTTGTGGACGGCAATTGCGAGCAAGTAGATTAGCGATCGCTGACTGACCGAGCCCTACAGCCATCGCGAGCTCGCTCTGTGACATGCCTTGTTCGTCCATCAAGGCCTGCAATTGTTGCGCAAAAGTCGCTTCCTCTGCGTCCATTTGCCTAACAATTTCTTCAAGTTCCGAATCCTTTTGCGAAGCTTCTTCCTCGCTTTCTTGTAAATCCATTCCATGCAAACCCTTGTGAGGGTTCGGAAATAGGATGTCCGCGATCGTGAACATAGCCATTTCTTTGTCGTCAGGATCTACGTCGTCAGAACAAACGACTTCCTTAAGCAACAATAGCACTTGTTCTTTTAGTTCAGGGCTGCACTCCATAAGTGCACGCATGAAATCATTTTGAGTCTTTTGGGAAGAGTTATTTTGGTTGTTGAGAGCAACGGACATAGTGGGGGAGACTCCGTCTAAGTTCTAGGTGGATGTTGTTTTTTTGGAATCTTGCGATCAAAGTAACGGCTGATAAAATCTTTCGATTACGGTTAATCGTCGGGCTCTAAAATTGGCAAGGTTAGCAGTTGTGAAGTCATCTCGCTTCTTCTGGAAGACAGAAAGAACCCATATGTGATGTACATTTCCGGACAAGGGTTCCCAACTTGGTGGAGTCGGTTGTTGTGGATGCCATGTGATAACTCTTAAATTGTCGTTTCCGCCAATCTTGTCGTCGATTCGAAGCTCACCAATACGAAGGTCCCTGATGGCTCGCACCCAACTCCAGTTAAGGTCCACGACAAGTCCATCGTCTTGCAATTCTCCATCTGCCCCCCCAATATCGAAGTTTTAAAACTTGGCGTCTTAGTTCGGCCCGATCCCTCATTTTTGGAAGCCATTTTCTTGCGTCCTGAAAGGCTGGTCGGACCGCACGAACATAGTGCGTTCCGGTCATGTTACCTGGAAGAATCGTCATTTTTTTGGCTGTACTCCATGAAAATACATCACACAATTGCGTTTTGCCAATGAAATTATCACATTTCCAATCAGGAAAGTCAAGGGGTATCGTGGGCTTCTTCGTTTTCGGGTTGTAGGGTGGACCGGAGTGGCTGGCACCGAAAAGTGATTAAAAAACAACCCCCGACCGGCGAGGCTATGCCGCAAGCAACTTCCTCACCGGCCGGTACGCAATC
>JAYVPE010000669.1:0-3323 GCA_043757575.1 Pirellula sp. | reverse complement strand
AGTATCGCTGAAAGACGTGACGACCTTTGGATCGGCAATAACAAGGTCGTCTATTATCAGGTCCGGAATCAATGTTCCGATCAATTGCTCGTCATAGTGAACTGGAAACTGACGTTGTTGATCAACGCGATGTCCTCGCTTTCGCAATTCAATCACCATAGCATTTTCGTACAGTTTCTCATCAAGTCCAGGACGCAGCACGTTCAGTACGTTCATTGCCGCGCCGATAATTGCCTCGCTTAGTTCTTTATGGATCAACTCGCTCATGTTCTAAAATCCTATCTTTGACCACGGATTTCACGGATAATTGCCATATCCGTGCCATCGGTGCTATCAGTGGTTAATTGTTTTCCTGCTACCGAATTTGTATGCGTTCGCCGCGGTCTAGAGAGTTTTGTATTTCTTGTCGTAACACATCGATGAAAGCATCTAGGTCGATTTGTGTTTCGATATACGTTGTTCGGACCATCGTTGATGGACGGACTTCATGTCGTAGCTTGACGATCGGCTTTGAATCGTCCTTGCCCGCTACCTCTTGCTTCTTTCTGACAGCCTCGTCAATTTTCAAAAGGGCAATGTCCAATTCACGTTCGGCTTGCATCACTGCTTGGCCGATGTGCGCTACGCTTTGCTGGCGATCAACTGCTTCTTTAAGTGAGTCCAACGGCACCAAATAGCTTTGCCTAGTTCGGTCGTCGAAATAGGGTGTCTCGATTTCTCGAACAAGCTGATCTCGCAGTTCAGCGAACCGTTTCAATGCCGTTGTCCGCTGTTGCGTCACGATGCTCTCGTTAATTGATGCGACGCGTGTGATGAGGCCTTCTGCTTCATGCACCAGATTGTACGGACTCGGAGCGGTGAGGATGGCCTTGATGCGATCAAGCGCCGTCTTAGAGCCTGGTTCACGTTCCAGCTCCATCTGGTTTTGAGCAAATCGCTCGAAAGACTTGCGTAGTTTTTCCCAAGTTGGTTTCTGATGACGATAGAAGTTGTCGATGTCATGAAACTCTTCGGAGAGGTCGAGTAAGGCCGCCTTGTTTTCCATGAATCGTTCGATGAACTTGCTTGGTTCGTCTGCGGCCGCAATCGCCTTGATCAAGCACAGGCCGTCACCAATTTCGTTTTGACCTGGGTACGCACCAGTGTCTGCAAGTGACTTGTAATTCGATAATGCTGACTGCCACTCCATGCACTTACCTCGCAGAAACTCGAACAAGCCATCCTCACTATCCGGCCCCATCTCCGAGAAGACTTCCTTCCCAAGGTTGCGACATTGCTGCAAAACCTTTGGATCGGTCATCTTGCGACGAATGACTGTGATGCTTCGTTGCTTGCGTGGAGCAGTCATGTTCTCGAATACTTTATCGATCGCGATCGGTGCACCATTGGTGACCAATTGAATCTCGCCAAGAACGAGTAACCTTGACAAGAGAATCTGAACTTCGTCATCCGACCAGCCGTAAGGACGCTTGCCGAACCTCTCAACCATCTCGAACAAAACCACCGGATGATTTGCTTTGTCGGCGAGTTGGATGAATTCGCGAATCTCCTCAATCGCTCGATCATTGGTTCCCAACAATGCTGCCTTCTGAATGTCGTTGGCTCGCAGAATGGCTTGTAACTCACGTTTTGGGTCGTCGCTGAACTTGGTTATGAAAGCCATCTTCGAGAATGAATTATCAATGAGATATTCCAACGCCTCATCGAGTGCCGTTGACGGTGTCGAAGACTTGATTTCGACTCGCTGGCCGGCTGCGAAGTAGGAGGCATCGGAGACGAGGTTTCCAAGTACGTTTTTGAGCCGTTCTCGACGTTCCCGATTGTTATCCGCCATTGCCCGATGTATTCGTTTGGTCGTTTCTGGTGATGTGTCATCGGATTTCGTACGGATGTATTTTTCCGTTTGAATGTATTGTCGAAGCTCACGACCCAGTGCAGGGTCGTCATCGAGCTTTATGACGACTTGTCCGCCATCTTGCGTACTCTCGCGTTGAAACCTGGAGTTTTCCCAAAGCTCTGCGTCGGAGTCGCCCAGAGGTGAGAAGAGTTGCACTGTGAGATCCTTGTCGACTCGGCTGCCGAATGGAAAGCCATCGCAAACACGGTTGAACGAAAAGTCCATCTTGTTGGCTTGGTACCGATAACGACGCGAGCCCTTGAATACGTCATCAAAAATGATTTCACCAAGCACCTTGGCTTCCTCGCTGCTGGATAACTCGACTTCCTTAATCTCTCGATTGATGTCTCTTTCTTCGTTTGTCAAGAATAAGAAGTTGTCACCATTGCGATTGATCAGCGTCTCCTTTTCAAGACGCAAGAGCGATTCCTCTATTCGCTTTTTGAGAGCCAAACGGTCAGCGTCAATTTGGTCAATACACAGGGTTGTCAGGTTGTCGATGTCGCCCTTGATTTCGTCCACGTATCGAATCAAAAACAGAACTCGCAGAATCTCGATGTCAAATGGCTTGAGACTAGAATTGTCTTTCGCTTGGTCGATCGTGCGTTTGACAGCCGTGTCCAAAAAGGAATCGATGGACGGGTAGAAGCGATAAAGAGGAACAAGTATTCCAACCTCTGAATCCAAGACCGCAGTTCCTGCTGATTGAAATGCGTCGAGGATCGACCGTTCGCCACGCGACAAATGCAGGCCAGTCGCGCCAGCCTTGCGAATCGCTTCGAAGACCTTTTGTACCAATTGGAATTGGTAGGGCACGAAAGGGTAGTTGCGGCTAAAGTTATCCGCGTCGGAGTACTGCTTTAGGGTCATTCCGACTTTGTGAAACGAAAGCTGATTGCGAAGGATATCGCCCTTTTCTTTGTAGGTGCTTTCAAGCCAATGTTGGATGTCGTTCTGTTCTACCTTTTTGAGTAGCCGTTCTTGGATAACTTCGTCGACGTTAGCGCTCGAAAGTGAAAGCCGCGTTCGGAAACGGCCTTGAATCTTTGAGAAGTCATGCGATTTCGTGCTGCGAAGATCGCCTAATACGGCGTCTATGTCTTCTTGGGAAGTGACCACGACCCAGGCTCGGCCACCGCACATTGTCCCAAGATCTTCTGTAATGGTCTGCAGGTTCAGCATCAAGTGCGTATCGCCACCGATGAACTGACCAACTTCATCGACTAAAAAAATGAGGCGGTGATTCTTGCCCTTTTGGTCGAGGTATTCCTTGACCCATTTGCAAAAGTTCTCAATCGTAAGCGAAAAGTTTTCTTCCGCTTTGTCGATCCATTTTTCCGCAGCCTGCTTGCTTTGTTCCGTTGCAGCACACCACGCTTCGACGACTTGATCGTGGTTGAACTGATAAGCGTCTCGTTCAGCTTTC
>JAYVPE010000668.1:0-3327 GCA_043757575.1 Pirellula sp. | reverse complement strand
TGCACTGAGCCTTTTGACTTTGGTTAGAATGTTTCACTTAGTCCCTACGAGATTCCAAAACGAAATTAATTTAATGGGTCAAAATACCCGCGAAAGTTGACGCTTTCCCTTGAAGTTGCATCTTCTAATGGATTTGGCCAAATGCGTGGCGACGAAATTGACTTTCGGACGAAGCAAAGACGCTGTTATTTGTAAACCGCAAAGCGACCGTCTTCTAATTGGCGGACGTTGCCTACGGCGACAAGTGTTTTGAGTAGCTCGGCTACATCCGCTTTGTTGGCACGAGTGTAGTACGCCGCGATCTCCTGGGCTGTTGACGGTCTCGAATGGCGATGCAACGCTGATTGAACCGCTACCATTCGTTCCGGCAGCGTCTTAGGCCAATCTTGCTTTGCCATTTTTTCGGTAACCTTCTGTCCCTTGCTGACGCCGGTGGCAGGGATTTCGTCCTCGTTGTCTTCGAGTTCAAGCTCGGTTTGCGTCTCAGGCTTGGTTGTTTTGCCGTGTTCTGGGTTTTGAAATTCGGGACGGAGCCAACGGATGATGCCACGGCTTTCTTCTTCGGCTCGTTCGTGGTTGAGGTCGACGAGTCGTTGCAAGATTTCCTCGTCGTCAAGATCGTGAGGCCAGCCATACGCATCGAACACCGCTGCGTCGAGGTCGTCATGAATTTGCTTGAGCACGGACACAAGTCCCTGTTCGTGAATCATTTGTTCCTTGGCCGTAAGCGATTCGCCTGATCGCAATTTTTCCAGCACGTTGTACATGCCCGTCATAGTCAGCGTCGGATGTTTTTCCTGCTGACGCTTGCGATGTGCGTCGAGTTGTTCAGCCAAGTCCCCGATGCGTTTCTTTGTAGCTTCGTCGGTATTAGGGAATGGAAATGGATCAAAACACGGTCCATTTTGAAATCTAGGTGTGTCGCCCTTTCCCATACGTCCGCCTGTATGCAACGACCACCTCGCGGTAATGTGTGACGATAGTACACCTAGTAGAAATGGGTCGTCACTGGGTATAGCTGCAACGGAACCGTCAGGCAGCATATTGGAAGTATCACAAAAAATGAAAGTACGGTGCTCCGATACTTCGGAAGTTAAAATTATTCGCTGCAATCCAACCATGCTATGCCTAAGCAAGGGTGCGTTCACTCCCAGCTGCCACCATTTTTCTCGCCGCGATGACATTCCGTTAGTAGCCCTAAATGGTTTTAGAAATGTCAGTAGATGCTGATATCCTTCGGGAAATGAAGTGCGAGCATCACCTTCATCAAGGCCGTAAAAATCGATCAGAAAACGATATCGAATACCGTCGCGGACATCGGTTCCGGCAACATAAAGCGGAAGAAATCGTGAATATGTCGAACTAATTCTGAGGAACTCGTTTCGCTCATTCTCCGTCAATTGCAATCCAGGACCCGATCTAGGTGTAACTAGCTTTATGCCTTGCAAGCACATTGATTTGTTCGCTTCGAGTGGATGGACATCGCGAATGTTCACGCCAATTCGCAAATCCGCATTGATTTTTCCTGTTCGGTCAGAAAATATGACATCAATAACGCCATCTTTTCTTGCCTCCTCGACAACTTCTCGTCTAAGACCATCAGCGTCGTACGGGATTCCAACTGTCATTGCGATTCGCACCGCAGCACACATTGCGTTATCGACCCAAGGATGATTTGGGATTGCAAATGCAATGGAAGAACTGCTTGAGCCACCAACAAAATGACTCACTACCTGCCTGTTCCATTGCTGAGTAATGGATTTTGTTGTTATCAATCCAAATCGAAAACACTTCTTGGCCATGCTCAGGCTTGATGCGTGCTCCCACCAATACATCACAAAGTCGATGTTGCTTGCGAGTTTTGGATGGGCGGCGTGAATCGCATCGACGTAGCTCTCGCCTAAGTCGTGACGCATTTTCTTCTCACCTATAAACGGTGGATTGCCGATGATGTAATCGGTCTCGGGCCACTCGGCTTTCCTAGGATTGATGTATCGCAGCTCCTGAACCCGCGCGGTCTCGTCGGGGACTTCTTCACCCGTAACCGGATGCGGCTTAGTCGTTCTTCCGTCCCAGCGAGTGACCTGTTTTCCATCGGCATCGATGACCGGCTCAATCGAGTCCCAATCGAGGACTGCGTCGCGACATTCGATGTTGCCATAATCCTTCAAGATCGGCTCCGGTGGCGTCGTCTCAGTTCGCGTGCGCTTGTGCCACTGAATGAAACCGATCCATAACACCAGCTCCGCCAATGCCGCAGCTCGTGGATTAACCTCGATTCCTAAAAACTGGTGCGGGTCGATCGTGATGCCTGGCAAAATATGATCGCCAAAGCTGGCCATCGCGCTGACGACTTCGCCCTCAAGCCGCTTCATCAACTCCATCGCGACGTACAAAAAGTTACCGCTACCACACGCTGGATCGAGGATTCGCGTCTCGCACAGCTTACCGTGAAAGTCACGCAGCAGCTTGACCGCCTCTTTACGTTTGCCTTCGTCATTTAACTGCACCGCCGCAGCGTAGGTCGCGTCCCACTGTTCGCGGAGCGGTTCGATGATCGTCGGCACAACGAGACGTTCGACATAAGCTCGTGGCGTGTAGTGCGCCCCGAGCTTGTGTCGTTCGACAGGATCGAGGGCGCGTTCCAGCAGCGTGCCGAAGATCGACGGTTCGACGGATTGCCAATTGCTCGATGCCGCTTCGATGAGCAAATCGAGTTGGTCGCGGGTCAGTGGCAGCGCGGTCTTATCCTTGAAAAACTTCCCGTTGAAGTGCTTGATCTTCTCTCGCAGGATTGTCGAGAATTTCCCCTGGTCCATTGCTTCCCACAGTGATTCGACCATCGGTTGAAAATTCTTGATCTCATACCGCAAACTAAGCAGCAGTTCGCTGAACGAATCTTTGCGAATCAGCTCGACATCTTCGGCGAACATCGTGAACAAGCATCGCATCAGGAATCCCGCAACGACTCCGGGATCGTGTCCAGCGCCGCCAGCGGAACCCGCTTCGAGACTCTTAGCAAGTCTGGCCAGTCGCGTCGCAATGTCGCGAGTAACGTCGGCGGCATGTTTGGATGGATCGAGCGAATGCGGGTCGAACCAGATCGCCCGCAGCATCTTGCGAACCTTTTCTTCACGCAATAGAGTAAGCGGAAGGCGAAAGCTACGAGGGTCGGGAAAGGGGACGTAGTTCTTGCCGCTGCCGCTGAAGTCGGCATATAGGTCGAAGCAAAAGCCTACATCGACAACAACCAGGAAAGGGGGCCATTCATCGGGAATCGCTTCAGCGTAACCTTTAGCCTGTTTGCGAGCCGCCTGCATCGCAAGT
>JAYVPE010000667.1:0-12459 GCA_043757575.1 Pirellula sp. | reverse complement strand
AAGTCGACTTCGTCGGCGACACTACTAGCACCCTCCACCAGTTTTGTCGAAAACATCTTACGGCATTTGTGGCCGAGCTTGGACGATCGCCATCTTTTAAGGGCCATGCGGATCAGCATCTTCGTTTTTGCGACGATAGTTCTTTGCTATGCAATTTCGGTTCACGGAAGGCCTATTTACGACATGGTTTCCTCTGCGTATCAAGTCACATTGGTCGGTGCTTTTGTGCCGTTGGCTTTTGGCTTGTACTGGCGTGGTGCAACATCGCAAGGCGCATTAGCGAGTATGGGCTTGGGGGTCGGCGTGTGGTTGATTGTGTCGTTGGTTCCGGAGTGGCGTAAAGAGTTTCCAAGTCAGCTTGCTGGTTTGGGGGCAAGCATTTTTGGAATGCTGGCTGGGTCAAAGCTTCCCCAATTCATTGCCAATACGAAGGCCAGCGAAAAGTCCACCTATAGCGTCCACCCTGTTGGAAATTGAATTCCTGCGCAACACGATTGCTCGGTAGCGCAAACAACGCGCGATCCACTTTCTTAAACCTAGCATCCTTCCCTTTGATCTCCCGAAGTATCGATGCGTAAAGCGTTGCTTCAGGCGTCGCTCCACTTGGCGTACTCCACAAGCCTTGGAACTGCATGGCTTCGACCATCGCCATACAGTTCATCGGGTTCTTTGACTTGCCGAGGATCTGGATCGCGGCCTCGATCTGGCTTAGCTTCTTGCCAGCAGGTTTCGATTCCTTGGCGGTCGGCTTCGCGACTGTCGCGAGCTTCGTGGTGGGTTTGGTTGTCGTGGCCTTGGTTGCTTTTTAGTTTCGACTTCTTAGCCACGGCCTTGATTGACTTGGCAATCGCCTTGGTCGTCATTTTGGTTTCTCCAACGGGTATGAGTCTTGTTTCTGTCTTGCGACACACACATGAAGCCATACGGTTGGGAATGGATCAAGCGAAGGTGGAACGAATGCGGACGGAATCTCCCTACATCTTAAGGATTTTTGCGTTTGCGCCATTCTCATACCTCGGTATCACTAAGACGTTGTGTTTGCTAGACTTGCGGCCAGTTGAATTTCGTTCCTTTTGTTGGGCGAACGCATGTCCAAACCAAACGACAACGAAGCATAAAGGATCACAGAATTGATCACCGGCGAAATCAAGAGCAAAGTCGACAAGATCTGGGACTCGTTTTGGACTGGGGGAGTTTCCAATCCGTTGGAAGTGATGGAGCAGATCACGTATCTGCTGTTCATCAAGCGGCTCGATGACCTGCATACGCTGGAGGAAAACAAGGCCAACCGCACTAAAAAGCCGATGGAGCGGCGAACGTTCCCAGAAGGCAAAGACGCCAGGAAACGATCCTACGAAAATCTACGCTGGTCGAGGTTCAAACACTTCGAACCAAAGGAAATGTTCGACTTGCTCGCCGAACACGTCTTTCCATTTCTGCGAACGCTCGGTGGTGATGATTCGACCTATGCGCATCACATGAAGGATGCTCGGTTCACGATCCCGACCCCGGCTCTATTGGCCAAAGTGGTCGACATGATCGACGCGGTGCCGATGGAGGATCGCGATACCAAAGGGGACTTGTACGAGTACATGCTGGGTAAGATCGCAACGGCGGGCCAGAACGGACAGTTCCGCACGCCTCGGCACGCAATTCAATTGATGGTCGAACTGGTACAACCGCTGCCGACCGATGTCATGTGCGATCCGGCAGGCGGCACTTGTGGGTTTCCAGTTGCGGTCGGTGAATACCTGCGAGAGAACCATCCGGAGATCTTTCGCGACAACAAGCTGCGAAAGCATTTTCATCACGAACTTTTCAACGCCTTTGACTTCGACAGCACCATGCTACGGATCGGCAGCATGAACATGCTGCTGCACGGTGTCGAGAAACCGAACGTCGTCTACCGCGACTCGCTGGCTCAAGAACACGGCGGCGAGGAAGAACGCTACTCGCTCGTGCTGGCCAATCCGCCGTTTGCGGGCTCGCTGGATTTCGAGAGCTGTGCCAAGGACTTGTTGCAAGTCGTCAAGACCAAGAAGACCGAGCTACTGTTTTTGGCCTTGATCATTCGCCTGCTGAAGCCGGGTGGACGAGCAGCCGTGATTGTTCCGGACGGCGTGCTGTTTGGTTCGTCGACGGCGCACAAAACGCTGAGGAAAATGATCGTCGAGGATCAGAAGCTGGACGGGATCATCTCGATGCCCGGTGGCGTGTTCAAGCCGTACGCGGGGGTCTCGACGGCGATTCTGTTGTTCACCAAGACCAACTCGGGCGGTACCGATCACGTTTGGTTCTACGACATGGAGGCCGACGGCAAGTCGCTGGACGACAAACGCAATGATTTGTTACCACCAGAAAAGCAAGGCCCCAAGCCAACCGTCAAGCTAACCAAGGACGAGCACGCCAAGAACAACTTGCCTGATATACTTAGTCGCTTTTCGCTCCGCGAAAAGTCCGAGCGGAAGAACCCTCGAACAGCCCAAAGTTTTTGCGTGCCGAAGGCGGACATTGTCGAGCAAGGTTACGACCTGTCGATCAACCGTTACAAGGAAGTTGTTCATGAAGTAGTAGACCATCGCGCCCCGCAAGCGATCCTGGATGAGTTGGAGAGTATTGAGAAGGAGATCACTACGGGCATGAAAGAGCTTCGGAGGATGCTGAAGTGACAGAGCAACAGATTGTGGACCTGGTCACTGAGTTGCGGCGACATGGGCGGGAATGCGAATGGACGGAGTTCAAATGCAACAATGACAATCCAGTTGAAATCGCCGAATACGCATCTGCCTTATCCAACTCGGCCGCAATTGCTGGCGTTGAGTTTGGCTATGTGGTGTGGGGCATCAAAGACGTCACGCTGGATTTAGTGGGTACACGATTTCGACCCTTGGATGCTCGCAAGGGCAACGAACCATTAGCGAACTGGTTGATGCGTTCGATACTTCCACAGATTGACTTGCAGTTCTTTCAAGCAGATGTAGAGGGAGTTCCAATCGTTCTGTTGAAGATACCGAAGGCGCCCACTCAACCGGTGCGTTTTGGCAACGAAGCATTCATACGTATCGACAGTCAAAAAAGGAAACTCAAGGATTACCCGGAACATGCTAGAAAGCTTTGGGCCGCTTTTGACACGACAAAGTTTGAGGCGGGAGTCGCGTTGCAGGATGTCGAGGGTTCGCGTGTCCTGCAGCTCATTGACTTTACGGTGTGCTTTGACAAACTCGGCATCGCTTTGCCGACCGATCAAACGGGTACTCTCGCTCGCTTATGTGATGAGCAGATTATTGTGGCTCAACCCGGCGGGCGATACGACGTTACTAATCTGGGTGCGATTCTGTTTGCAAAACGGCTCTCTGACTTTGGCAGGCTCGGGCGCAAAGCCATTCGAGTCGTGAAGTACCGGGGTGATGGTCGTTTTGACATTGAACGTCAATGGGAAGATGCACCGGCGAACCGAGGTTATGCGACTTCGTTTGAGGCGGCGGTCGATTACATCAATTCTCAGGTCGAGCAGAACGAACCGATTGAGCAAGCGTTGCGAACCAAGGTCAAGATGTATCCTGCGATTGCGATACGCGAGCTGGTTGGTAATGCAATCATCCACCAAGATTTTTCAATGCGTGGCACGGGGCCGCTGGTTGAAATCTTCGATCGCCGCATTGAGATCACCAGTCCTGGACTGCCACTTCTTGATCCCATTCGATTCATTGACGGTCCGCCTCGCTCTCGCAATGAATCCCTTGCTGGCATGTCGCGACGGCTGAATATGTGCGAGGAACTCGGTACTGGCATCGACAAAGTCATTCGTGCGGTCGAGTTGTTTCAATTGCCACCGGTGTTGTTTGAGACCCCGGTTGATTCGACCAAGTCGACATTGTGGGCTTACAAGCCGCTTGATGACATGAGCCGTGAAGAGCGGGTCAGAGCCTGTTTTCAACACGCCTGTTTGTGCATTGTGGCAGGTGAACAAATGACTAATGCGACGGTTCGCAAGCGATTTGGATTAGCAGATACGCAATCTGCAAAGGCGAGTCGGATCATAAATGAAACGCTCGAAACCGGGGAAATCAAACCAGTCAATCCGGAAGCTAGCCGAAAGTTCATGAGGTACGTCCCTTCGTGGTGCTGACGCCGAGTTTTTTATTTTCACTTTTGATTTTGGTCATGCCTTTTCAAGGCATGTTGTTTTCATAAGTCGTTTAACTAGGACATGTTGCGAAGAACACGCTTATTTTCACCTTGTCCGGAAAACGGGCTCCAAATTGCCGCAGACCGGTCAGCTCTCTGTATCCAAGCCCATGTCCACTTGTCCACGGCCACCTTAGTGCTATTCAAGGAGTTTTTATTATCAATCTAAATTCAAAATGGCCAAAACGAGAACTACCCAATGGCGTAAGTGATTCACTTTCAGACACTTACGGCTTCGGATCTTATTTCCACTCATTTTCGGCGACACCCCCCCAATGGGAGTCAGCCGCTTGTTGTCGGGATGCGTCGAAAACGGAGGAGGCAAGGATTATCGGTAAACAGGTATTGAGATCGGCAACCTCTGTCGGGGCGAATTACCGATCAGCACAGCGAGGGAAATCGAAGCCGGACTTTATTGCCAAGTTGGCGATTGCAGAGGAGGAAGCTGATGAAACCTGCTACTGGCTCGAATTGATCATTGAAGCCGAAATCATGTCCGCCACATTACTCGAACCCCTGTTGGATGAAGCAAAGCAAATCACGGCCATCTTGACCGCTTCGGGGAGAAAGGCCAAGGAAAATGGAAAGTGAAAAATCGAAAGTCGAAAGTGTTGTGACGTTGGCAAAAGTCGCCGAATTAAACCCTCGTGTTTCGGGAGATCTTCGTCCTGATGCACTCGTTTCATTCGTCCCAATGGCCTCAGTCAGCGAAGAGTCGGCATCGGTGGTCTCGGAGGAAACAAGAGTAGCGAGTGCCTGCATGAAAGGGTTCACACCGTTCAAACAAAATGATGTCTTGGTCGCCAAGATCACGCCATGCTTTGAAAATGGAAAAATCGTGATTGCAAATATCGCGCACGAGTTTGGTTTCGGTTCAACTGAGTTTCATGTTATTCGGCCCAAAGAAGGCGTTCTTCACGAACGTTATCTTTTGCACTGCTTGCGTCAACCGTATGTTCGACTTCAAGGTCAACGACGAATGACCGGAAGTGCCGGTCAGCGACGCGTACCTGCGCAATTCCTTTCGACTTTCGCCCTCCCACTTCCCACTTTCAAAGCGCAGCGCCGGATCGCGGAGATCTTGGATCGAGCGGAGGCGTTGCGGGCCAAGCGTCGCGCCGCTCTCGCCCTCCTCGACGAACTCACCCAATCCATCTTCCTCGACCTGTTCGGCGATCCGAAGGTTAACCCAAAACAATTTCCGATTAAAGTCTTGAGCGAGTTGTACATCAATTCCAAAGAGGGCACGAAGTGTGGCCCGTTTGGAAGCGCACTCAAAAAGCACGAGTACGTCGAATTCGGAGTGCCAGTATGGAATATGGACAACATTGATCTTGATGGACGGGTCGTCTTACCTTTCCGTATGTGGATAACTGAAAGCAAGTTTAGAAAACTAGAAGCCTACTCTGTGCAGAACGGGGACATCATCATTTCACGGGCTGGAACGGTCGGAAAAATGTGTGTTACGAACCTCGGGTCCCACCCTAGTATTATCAGCACAAATTTGATTCGACTACGGCTTGGCCCAAAACTATTACCCCTCTATTTCGTATCACTGATGACTTACTGCAGGGAAAGCTTAGGACGACTAAAAACGGGTACGGATGGGGCTTTCACCCACATGAGTACCGGAATTCTTGACATGCTTCGATTCCCATATCCGCCGCATGACCTTCAGCAACGCTATGCGGCAATTGTTTGTTCGTTGGATCGACAAAAAAAGACGATGCTAAGTCATCTCGGTGAACTTGATCAACTCTTCGCCTCCCTGCAACACCGAGCGTTTCGAGGCGAACTCTGATGGCGGAACTACAAAACCAGCCGACACGCGAATCGGTGGATGACGAAATTCGCTTCCACTGCGAAGGTTTACTAGCCATAATGAAACTTCCTCTTTAACCCCATCCCCGAGGTGCTGTCATGGATACCATTCGCACAACCGTTCAAAATGGAAGAATTGACGTCCACCTTGCTGCCGATTTTCCAGACGGTACGGAGGTTGAAATTCGTATTTCCCCAGCATCGGCAGATTACAAACCTGGAGACGGAGTCCCGAATGAAACCCCCGACGCAATTGAAGCATCGCTTGAACGATTGATGTCGATCGAGCCCTTGATTTTTTCTCCTGAAGACAAAGCCGCGTGGGATGCAGCCGAGGCCGAGAGAAAGCGATGGGAAAAAGATCATTTCATGGAATGGTCGGACCGAATAGCGGATGAATTCAAGTGAAACGATTCTTGCTTGATTCTAACGCCGTCAACGATCTGATGCGCCGCCAAGACAACGTCCTGGCCAACTACACTGACGCTCGCCGAGGTGGGTTCCGTGTTGGTACGTGTGAACCCATCGTTGCCGAAATCCTGGCTGGACTTGAGATGAGTACCAATCGGGACGCTAACTTGGACCAATTTCGACGAACGCTTCGTGAAATCACTTGCTGGCCGCTGGATCGTGCCGCCTCGCATGCCTTCGGCAAGATCGCAGCCGAGCTTCGTCGGATCGGACGCCCGATGCAGACGATTGATATCATGCTCGCCGCGATTGCGATGTCGCTCGGTGATTGTACCGTTGTGACCTGCGACAGCGATTTATTCGCGGTACCTGGGTTGTCCGTCGTGAATTGGCAAGACGAAACTCGACTGGCAAACGGCTGAACACGCGATGAGCAACTCTGCGTGCCTAACTACCGAAGGAAGGGAGGAGCCGATTATCGACATAGAAGGTGGATTGGAGTGCTATTTATGGTCAATGCGCTGATATGATAGTTACTCAGTATCACCCTGCTAATTCACTATCCTTCTTGAGGCTCAACCATGCCTATTGAAGACGAGATCTATTCCAACGAATTGGATTCAGAACTTGTTATCGGTTTGGTTTGTTCCGTCGGCACGGAAACAGGTCTGGTTATTGACCTATTGCGGGAACGTCTTGGGCGTGCTGGCTACCGAGTCGAGTTGGTTAAGGTATCAAGCGACGTAATTCCCCAACTTGTTGAAGTCGATGATCCGGGACCAGATCAATTCAAGCGATATTCGGATTTGATGACCGCAGGCAATCGATGTAGGGACCGGCCACCAGCCGACGATTCGATTCTGGCGCATGGCATTGCGACGTGCATTTCGTTGCTCCGGCGTAAGCAACAAAAGAGCTCTGTAGATGGGGTTGAGCCGAACGAGATGCCAATGCCGAAATGGAAGCGTTGATAAGCTGTGCGAGGCGAGGCATCTCTACGTTGGATGCGGTCGTTTTTTGCACGACTTTTCCGTGCCACAATTGTGCGAAACATATCATTGCTGCTGGAATTAATCGGGTCGTTTTCGTCGAGCCTTACTCCAAGAGCAAAGCACTCGAATTCCACGACGAATCAATTGTTTACGCTGATTGTGAGGCAGGGAATGGCGACAAGCGGGTTCGATTTGAGCCGTTTGTAGGGGTCGGTCCTCGCAGATTCTTCGAGCTTTTTTCGATGAATCTTGGCTCCAGCTACAAACTCGAACGAAAAATTAGTGATACTGGCGTGAAAAAGGAATGGCATATCGAAAACGCCCAACTTAGACTTCAACTCCGGCCGACAAGCTACTTGCGGCTTGAAATGTCAGCATGCCAGGCCTTTGGAAAAAAGATAAACCGAAACTCGCAGAGTGAGAATCCAAATGACCAAGAAGGAAATTCTGGAACAGGTAAGGCTAGCTAATGAAAAAATTCAAGACTGGCCTGAGTGGGAAAGAAACATTTTAGAGCATAGTCTTCAGCCAACGAACACGGTTGCGAGAACTCCGGTAGATAATCGGGTCGCACGCGCCCAGGTTACTTCGGCGGGTAGCTCAACCGATACATCGGATAGCAAGGTGAGTTGTCGGAAGTAGCTTGCAAAGCTACTCCAACACTAAACATCCTGCAAACCCTGCTGGCCGCGGAGCGGCATCCACATTTGAAGAGGTGCGGGCTGGACTTGAACTGGGGCACAAAAAGATCGTAGATGCTTTTTATTCGGCAACGAATCCAGAGATTTACCACAAGTCGAAGTAAAGATGTCAACAACACTTGATCGCAGATTTGGCGCTGCGGCGTTTACCGCAATTCCAGAGCCAACTTCGCGCGCCGCTGCACCATTTGAACTGGCTTTTTGTGGCATTCGCCCTCGCAATGATTGGAACAATATCATTGATGAACTACTTAGGATGAGAGAGTTACAGGACGACTGGGACGGCGAGGGTTCCATTGCACCCCAAACGGCGCTTGTCGACGACTTAACGTCCTTCGCATACTGGCAGAAGCAGCGAAACGAGCTTCCTCCGGATTGGATTGTGGCAACGGTCAATGGGACGATTTGCTTCGAATGGTACGTCGATGGTTTCTTCAGGGAATTTGAATTCGTTGCTCCAGATGTCCTTGAGATTCGCGTGATGCGTCTAAATAACATTTAAGAAAAACCGAAACTAGTTGATCTTCTCTTCGCTCCAAATTACAGTGCTCACTGCTTCTTTGCCCATGTCTAATTTTGATTTCCTTCGCAACGAATGGTCGGCATTGTTTGAGACGGCAAGTAAAGCCGAGGATACCGCACATTCGGATCCACGCACGTCTTGCTTTTACGCTCGGCGGGCTTTGGAAATGGCAGTGGCTTGGGCATACAAGTTCGATCGTGCGTTGAAGCTGCCTTACCAAGACAACATTTCGGCACTGATCCATGAGCCGACATTTAAACAAACGGCGGGTGATGCGGTCTTCAGCAAGGCCAAAGTAATCGTAACACTGGGCAATAGAGCGGTTCACTCCCACCGCGACATTCCGCAAGCCGATGCTATACAAGCGGTCAAGGAACTGTTCCACTTCTGCTACTGGTTCGCTCGCCTGTATGCTCGGGGCAAAAAGCCAGATGCACAGTTGGCATTTGACGAGGCTGGTCTCCCAACAACGACGATCCCAAAGCAAACGCTCGATCAACTCAAACGCCTAGAAGCACAGCTCGCTGAAAAAGACGAAAAGCTGTCAATCGTTCTCGCTGACCAAGAGAACTTAGACGCCGAAATCAAGCGACTACGGAAAGAAGTTGCCGAGGCGAAGCTAGCCGCAGCGAATGTACCGGACGACCACAACTACAACGAGGCTGAGACTCGCGACTACTTCATTGACTTGCTGCTGAAAGAATCTGGTTGGCCGCTGGATCAAAAGCGTGATCGCGAGTTTCCCGTCGTTGGGATGCCAAATCGTCGCCTTTCGCTCCGCGAAAGTAGCGAAGAAGCGCATCAAGGTACAGACACGGCTGACGCTACTTTCGCGGAGCGAAAGGCGACGATGGGACAAGGCTTCGTCGATTACGTTCTCTGGGGCGATGATGGCAAGCCGCTAGGACTGGTCGAAGCCAAACGAACGAAACGCAGTCCCAAAGAAGGTGAGCAGCAGGCCAAGCTATACGCGGATTGCCTGGAGGCCATGTTTGGCCAACGCCCGGTGATATTTTATTCCAATGGCTATGAGCAGTGCATCTGGGACGATCAAAGTTATTCACCTCGACAAATCCAAGGCTTTTACAAGAAAGCCGAGTTGGAACTGCTGATCCAACGCCGCACCACTCGACGGTCGTTGAAAGAAGCCTCCATTAGCGACACGATTGTTGAGCGTTTTTATCAGACACGAGCGATACGCAAGATTGGCGAGTCGTTCGAGAAAGATCACGAGCGCAAATCGTTGCTCGTTATGGCTACCGGATCGGGCAAGACGCGAACGGTGATCGCCTTGTGCGACATGCTCATCCGTTCCAACTGGGTGAAGCGAGTCCTGTTCCTCGCCGACCGCATCGCGCTGGTCAATCAAACTGCCAATGTGTTTAAAAAGTTTCTACCCGATGCGGGTGCGGTAAACCTCATCACCGAAAAGGATACCGAAGGTCGCGTCTACGTTTCGACCTATCCAACGATGATGGGTCTCATAAACGAAACCAAAGATGGCGGTCGTCGTTTTGGTGTCGGGCACTTTGATTTGGTGGTGATCGACGAAGCGCACCGCAGCGTCTTTCAAAAGTACCGGGCGATCTTCGACTATTTTGATTCGTTACTGGTCGGATTGACTGCTACTCCCAAGGATGAGATTGATAAAAACACTTATGGCTTATTCGATTTGGAAACCGGCGTGCCGACGGACGCTTACGATCTGGACGAGGCGGTGAAGGACGGTTATCTGGTTCCTCCCAACGCTGTTTCCGTGCCACTCAAGTTTGAACGTGAGGGAATCAAGTACGACGAACTGACCGAAGAAGAAAAAGACGAATGGGATGCCAAGGAATGGGACGATGAAGGCAATATTCCAGAGAAGGTCGAAGCAGCCGCGGTCAACAAGTGGTTGTTCAACATCGATACGGTGGACAAAGTGCTGGAACACCTCATGACTCGCGGCCAACGCGTTGCTGGAGGTGATCTGCTGGGGAAGACAATCCTTTTTGCCAAGAACCAAGCTCACGCCGAGTTTATCAAGGAACGGTTCGATGTGAATTATCCGCATTACAAAGGCGAGTTTGCTCGACTCATCACCTTCAAAACCGAATACGCCCAATCGCTGATCGATAACTTTTCCAACAAAGACAAGTTTCCGCAAATAGCCATTTCGGTCGATATGCTCGATACGGGGATCGACGTACCGGAAGTAGTGAATCTGGTTTTTTTCAAGCTTGTCCGATCGAAGACCAAGTTTTGGCAGATGTTGGGTCGCGGCACTCGGCTATGTCGGGATCTATTCGGCCCGGGACTCCATAAAGAGTTCTTTTACATCTTCGATTACTGCCAGAACCTCGAATACTTCAGCCAGAGCCCCGGAGGATCGGCTGGCAGTCTGGTCGAATCGCTTTCCACCAAGTTGTTCAAAGCACGTTTGGAGCTGGTTGGGGAACTGGACGAAAGTGGTGATAGCAGCCGAGTTAAAGAAGTTGCCCACCACGAATTTGATCCCGAATCAGAACGCCAAGTCCAGTTGCAAGTGATACACTTGCTGCACACGCAAGTCGCTTCGATGAATCTCGATAATTTCGTCGTGCGAGCCAAGAGACGCACCGTTGAAAAGTTTGCCAAAAAGGAAGCTTGGGAGAAGCTCAGCGCTGAAAATCGTCAGGAACTCGCGCATGAGATTGCGAGCCTACCGACACAGATGGAGCGCGAGTCGGAGGAAGCCAAACGGTTTGACTTGCTGATACTCAACTTGCAGTTAACGTTTCTTAACAAAGAGCCGTCGTTTGAGCGGTTACGGGAACAAGTTGTCAAGATCGCTGGTTTGCTGGAAGAGAAGCACACGATTCCAATGGTCGGCAAACAGATGACCTACATTCAGGATGTTCAAAGACAGGAATGGTGGCAGGATGCCACCGTACCGATGCTGGAAGTCATCCGCCGCCGACTTCGCGATCTGGTGCAATTCATCGATAAGAAAGACAGGAAGCCGATCTACACCAATTTTGAAGACGTGATGGGGGACGAGTCGAACATTGAGCTGACTGAATTCGTTGGCCAGGACACATTTGAACGCTTCCGTGATAAAGCCCGAGCATTTCTGCGAAAGCATTTGAACATCGAAGCTGTGCGAAAATTACACACCAATGAACCGCTCTCCACCTGCGACCTCGACGCTCTTGAGCGAGTACTAACGGACAACAAGATCGGCAAGTCAGAGTACATCGACCAAGCCAAGCAAGAAAACCAGAGCTTTGGTGTTTTTGTTCGCACTCTCGTTGGCCTCGACCGAGAAGTCGCGAAGGGTCTATTCAACGAGTTCTTAGTTGGAACCAATTACAACTCGAATCAAATCGAGTTCATTAATTTGATCATAAACCAGTTGGTTGATCATGGGATAGTGGAAGTTTCGCTGCTGTACGAATCACCCTTTACGGATATAGCCCCACTGGGACCGGAAGCTATTTTTACTTCCGATCAGATCCAAAAGATTATCCGACTCCTTGATGACATCAAATCAACAGCAATGGCGGCATAAACCAACCAAAGGCCTGGATCGCCTGAATTGACGGCTCAAACTAAACCGAGATCGTCGAGACATCCAGTTCCACCGCACAGTGCTATAATAGGAATCGGCATGAGCCCAGCATTGCCTAAATATTCCGTGTGCTAGTAGTTACATACCCATCTCCAACTCGCAAATTATGCTTACTTACAAACAAATCTTTTTGCGGTCATCGCATCTGATTTCTCTAGCACTCCTGTTCCTTTATTGGGACACTGCATCAGGGATCCCACCCCAATCCAGCGAGAACCCTAACATTGTTTTGGT